>SVGK01000183.1 GCA_015056395.1 Clostridiales bacterium | reverse complement strand
CGTCCAGCAGCGGCTGCACGCCCTTGTTGCGGTAGGACGTGCCGCACAGCACGGGCGTGATCTTGTTGTCGATGGTGCCCTTGCGCAGGCCGAATCTGATCTCTTCCTCGGTCAGCTCCTCGCCTTCCAGGAACTTCATCATCAGCTCGTCGTCGCTCTCGGCGGCGGCCTCGATCATCTTCGCGCGGTACTCTTCGGCCATCTCCACCAGGTCGGCGGGTATGTCCGTCTCGTCCATCGTGGTGCCCAGCTCGTCGACATAGATCTCGGCCTTCATTTTGACCAGGTCGACCAGGCCGACGAAATCGGCTTCTGCGCCTATGGGCAGCTGTATCGGCACGGCGTTCGCCTGAAGGCGGTCCTTCATCATGCCAACGACGCGGAAGAAGTCCGCGCCCACGATGTCCATCTTGTTGATGTAGGCCAGGCGCGGCACGTTGTACTTGGTCGCCTGGCGCCAAACGGTCTCGGACTGGGGTTCGACGCCGCCCTTGGCGCAGAATACGGAGACGGCTCCGTCCAGCACGCGCAGCGAGCGTTCGACCTCGACGGTAAAGTCGACGTGGCCGGGGGTGTCGATCAGGTTGATCTGATGGCCGCGCCACTCGCAGGTGGTCGCTGCGGACGTGATCGTGATGCCGCGCTCCTGCTCCTGCTCCATCCAGTCCATCGTCGCCATACCCTCGTGGACCTCGCCCATGCGGTGGGTACGGCCGGTGTAATACAGGATCCTTTCGGAAGTGGTGGTCTTTCCGGCGTCGATGTGCGCCATGATGCCAATGTTCCGTACCAGATCAAGTGAATGTGTTCTCGCCACTTCGTTTATCCTCTTTCTTTAAGTTCCATGGGAAAAAAGCGTCAAAACGCCCCGGCCGATTCTGCCATTTTGCCGATTCGATTGCAAAACGGCGCATTGGCCCTTAACGTCATATCAGCACGCTCGTTGAAGCGTGCTGATATGCTGAAAGCCTTTGTGACCGCCCCTGACGGGATCACCAGCGATAATGCGCAAACGCCTTGTTCGCCTCGGCGGACTTGTGCATATCCTCGCGGCGCTTGACCGCGTTGCCGGTGTTGTTGGAGGCATCCAGGATCTCGCCTGCGAGGCGGTCCGCCATGCTGCGCTCGCCGCGCTTGCGCGCGAACATCACCAGCCAGCGCAGCGCCAGTGTCTGGCGGCGCTCCGGGCGGATCTCGATCGGGACCTGGTAGGTCGCACCGCCGACGCGGCGGGCCTTGACTTCCAGCGTGGGCATGATGTTGGCGATAGCCTGGTCGAACACCTCCATGGCGTCCTTGCCGGACTTCTGCGCAACGGATTCGAACGCCTCATAGCACACAGCCTGGGCGACGCCGCGCTTGCCGTCATACATGACCTGGTTGATCAGCTTCGTAACGATAACAGTTCCATATACAGGATCCGGAAGCACTTCACGCTTCGGGACGTTTCCACGTCTTGGCATTGTAAACCCCTCCTTATTGTAGGATACGGACGATTCGCTTCAAAAGAATCCGGCTCTGACGCGGTGTGGAGTTGGCGCTTCACGCACGCATCCGAAGCACTGTCCCGGTGACGGGTGTATTCCCACGTTCCAAATGGATCCCGCCCGCACGCAGGGCAAGTACCTTCGTTTTCACCGACAGGTCGTTGACCCGATTACTTCTTCGGGCGCTTCGCGCCGTAGAGGGAGCGGGCCTGCATACGCTTGGCAACGCCAGCGGTATCCAAGGCGCCGCGGATGATGTGGTAACGCACACCGGGCAGATCGCGCACACGGCCACCGCGGATCAGCACGACCGAGTGCTCCTGCAGGTTGTGGCCGATGCCGGGGATGTAGCACGTACCTTCGATGCCGTTCGTCAGACGAACGCGCGCGATCTTGCGCAAAGCGGAATTCGGCTTCTTCGGGGTCTGCGTCTTGACGGACAGGCAGACGCCGCGCTTCTGCGGACAGGACTGCAGAATCGGGGAATTCGACTTGCTGGTTACCTTTTCTCTACCCTTGCGGATCAACTGATTGATCGTTGGCATGGAAGAAAAGCACCTCCTGAACTCTAAAAGATAAGTAGTTTATCTATAACCGCTTCCGCAACCCTCGGAGCGCTATAGTCATGGTATCGCCGGGAGAACGTTCAGCGCAGTAGGCCCGCCGCGGCGGTCTTGACCTCCACGCCGCAGAGCTTACCAAGCTCCGCCTTCGTGGGCACGACGACCAGCCTGACGCCCATCTTGTTGCAGGCGTCCCTGACCTCTCTTGCGATGAACAGGTCGGCGTCGTCGGCCAGATAGGCCTCCTGCACCTCTCCCGCGAGCAGCGCGCGGACGAGTCTGCGCGTGCCGACGACCTTGCGGCCTTCCTTCAGCTTCTCATACATGGCAGACATCTCCTTTACGCAACTCAACTTGAATATTTTAGCACCCGGTCAGTGTTTTGTCAAGATTCGCCCGCGTTATGAGCGCGTGTTTCCCAATCATTTAACGTCTGTTCGCGCCGCCGGGCCGCGGCCGCGTCTGCGGGGATGCGGCGCAAAAAACACTTGCATAATCCTGCGCAATCGTGTATAATGAGATTGTAAAGAATCAAATGCCCCAAAGGCAAGTAAAAAGGAGGTTCCACCCATGAAGCTCATCATAGCGATCGTTCAGGATGAAGATGCCTCCCGTCTGGTCAGCAACCTGATGAACGACGGCATTGGCGTCACAAAGCTGGCGACCACCGGCGGCTTCCTGCGCGCCGGCAACACCACGCTTCTGATCGGTATTGACGAAGCCAAGCTCGACACCGCTCTGAAGATCATCGAAAAGATCTGCAAGTCCCGCAAGCAGATCGCCACGTCCCCCTCCCCCATATCCGGCACGTCCGGCGTGTATGTCCCCTATCCCGTCGAGGTCATGGTGGGCGGCGCGACCGTGTTCGTGATGGATGTGGAGCAGTTCGTCAAGTTCTGACGGCTGCAAAGGGTCGGTACGGATGGAACAGCGCGAAAAATTGACCCATCTGATGCGTTCGGTCCAGGCCGGGCGCATTGTTCATGCCCTGTTGTTCGCAGGCCCCGCAGGCACGGGCAAGCGCACGGCCGCGAAATGGCTTGCGCAGGCGATCATGTGCACGGGACAGGACAGGCCCTGCGGCGCATGCCCCGCATGCAGGCAGGTCGAACAGGACAGCCATCCGGACGTGCACGTGATACGGCCCGAAAAGAATCTGATACGCATAGACCAGATCAGGGCGCTTGTCACACAGGTCGGCCTGACGCCCTATGCCTCCGACATGCACATCGCCATCATAGAACAGGCGGACAGCATGAACGCCAACGCCCAAAACGCGCTGCTCAAGACGCTTGAGACGCCCGCGGGCAACGCGATGTTCATACTGCTGGCGGAGCGCACGAGCAGCCTGCTGCCCACAGTGGTGTCCCGCTGTCAGCTCATGCGCTTCTCCCCGCTGTCTCAGGCGGAATGCGCGCGCGTGCTCGAAGGACGCGGCGTGCCGCCGGAGCGCGCAAGGCTGCTGGCCGGCTACGCGGAAGGCTCCGTGGGCCGGGCGCTCGACATGGACGGAGACGAAGACTACATGGCGCTTCGCACACAGGCGCTTGAGTCCATCGAAAAGCTCAGGGAAGGCGCGGATGTGCTGACCTGCGCCGCGCCGCTTGTCGCCGGCAAGGGGAACGAAGCCGCGCTTCTTGACATTTTCGAGCTGTGGGCGCGGGACCTGATGGCTGTGCAGAACGGCTCCAACCCCTTTGAACAGGCAGAAGAAAAGCGCCTGAACGCAAGCCGCATAGACGGACGCCTCATGCTCATGGGCGTGCTCAGGGCACGGCGGCAGCTCAAATCGAACGTGTCATGGCGCAGCGTGCTGGAGACCATGTTCTTTGGCCTGCTCGCGCAGGACGAACACCGAAACACATCAAACGACATTTCCGGAGGATAAATGCATGGCAACCGTGATCGGCGTACACTTCAAACACGCGGGCAAGGTCTATTATTTCGACCCGAACGGACTCTGGCCGAACCCCGGCACGCATGTGATCGTCGAGACTTCGCGCGGCATGGAGTTCGGCGAGGTCGTTACGGGCGTGCGCTCCGTGACGGATGAACAGCTGAAGAGCCCGCTCAAAAAGGTCGTCCGCCTCGCCAACGAGGACGACATAAAGGCCGCGGAGGAACTGGAGGCGCGCGAGGCCGAGGCCTTCCGCATCTGCGAAGAAAAGATCGCCAAACACAAGCTCGAGATGAAGCTCGTCAACGCCGAATACACGTTCGACGGCTCCAAGATCATATTCTACTTCACCGCCAATGGCCGCGTGGATTTCCGCGAGCTGGTGCGCGAACTGGCGAGCGTGTTCCGCATGCGCATAGAGCTCAGGCAGATCGGCGTGCGCGACGAGGCGAAGATGCTGGGCGGCCTGGGCAGCTGCGGCAGGCCGATCTGCTGCAGGCAATTCCTATCGGACTTCCAGCCCGTGTCGATCAAGATGGCGAAGGAGCAGAACCTTTCGCTGAACCCGACCAAGATCTCGGGCCTGTGCGGCAGGCTCATGTGCTGCCTCAAGTACGAACAGGACAACTATGACTTCGTGCTCAAGAAGCTGCCGAAGATCGGCAAGGACATCGTGACCCCCGACGGCGTGGGCGTGATCGCGGACATCAACGCCATCAAGGAGACCGTGCGCGTGCGCATACGCACCGCCGAGGACACGTTCGACCTGCGCGACTACTCCATCGAAGAGGTGCGCCGCCCCGGCCCCGACGACGAGGCCGCCGTGCGCGAGGCGCCGCGTCCGCGCAAGGACGCGCACAAGGCGGAAACTCAGGAAGAGCAGCCTGAGGAGGAATCCAAGCGCCGCCGCTATCCCCACCAGAAGGCAAAGAAAAACCTGAGCACGGAACAGTTCCTTGAAAAGATGCACTCCGCTGAGGCCGAGGCCATACCCGAAGAGGGCCTCAGGCACAAAAAGCCCCGCGGCGGACGGGGAAAGAAGAAGCCGGAGGGCGCACAGGAACAGCCCGAAGCGCAAAACTGACCGTCAAGAACGAGCAAGCGGCGCCGATCACGATATCGGCGCCGCCTTTTGATGCCCTCGTCACTTCGCGTAATCGACCGCGCGGGTCTCGCGTATGACGTTGACCTTGATCTGTCCGGGGTATTCCATTTCCTTCTCGATGCGCTTGACGATCTCCTTGGCCAGTATGATCGTGCCGGCATCGTTGACGTCGTCGGGCTTGACGATGATGCGCACCTCGCGGCCCGACTGTATCGCGTAGCACGTCTCCACGCCGTCGAACGAGTAGGCGATGGATTCGAGCTTCTCGAGCCTCTTGATGTAGTTCTCGAGCGACTCACGCCTGGCGCCCGGGCGCGCCGCCGATATGGCATCCGCAGCCTGTACGAGCACCGCCTCGACGCTCTTGGCCTCGACGTCGCCGTGGTGCGCCGCGATGGCGTTGATCACCAGGTCGTTCTCGTGGAACTTCTTGGCCAGGTCCGCGCCTATGGTCACGTGCGTGCCCTCGACCTCGTGGTCGATCGCCTTGCCGATGTCGTGCAGCAGGCCCGCGCGCTTCGCAAGCTGTACGTCCGCGCCCAGCTCCGCCGCCATGACGCCCGCC
>SVGK01000182.1 GCA_015056395.1 Clostridiales bacterium | reverse complement strand
GGACTGCTGGGGCAATGTGCCGCAGTATGATTTCGACGGCGGCATCTACCGGAAGCGCGTGTACAACGGCTTCGGCCGGCCCGGACAGGGCGAGCTGGTCTACGGCCCCAACATCAAGGACTGGCCGGCCATGAGCCCGCTCGCAGAGGACATACTGCTGCGCGTGTGCTCCAAGATCATGGACCCCGTGACCACCACGGACGAGCTGATCCCCTCGGGCGAGACGTCATCCTACCGCTCCAACCCGCTGGGCCTGGCGGAGTTCACGCTGAGCCGGCGCGATCCGGAGTATGTGAGCCGCTCCAAGGAGGTGGACAGGCTCGAGAAGGCGCGCGTCGCCGGCGAGGACGTGTCCCAGGCGCTTTCCGATGTCTACGATGTGATACACGGCATATCGGGCTTTGAAGGCGTCGACCCCGCAAAGACCGAGATCGGCTCGATGATATACGCCGTGAAGCCCGGCGACGGCTCCGCGCGCGAGCAGGCCGCGAGCTGCCAGCGCGTGATCGGCGGCCTGGCCAACATCACGCGCGAATACGCCACGAAGCGCTACCGCTCCAACGTGATGAACTGGGGCATGCTGCCCTTCCAGATGGAGGGCGACCCGTGCTTCGACGTGGGCGACCACATATTCGTCCCCGGCATACGCCAGGCGCTCGACGGCGACATGAAGGACATCGCGGCCTGGGTGATACGCGGCGGAAAGGCCGAGAGGATCAGCCTCACGATCGCCGACATGACCCCGGACGAAAAGAGCATCGTGCGCGCAGGCTGCCTGATCAATTACAACCGCATGCGGAAGGGGCTGTGACGAAGACCATGGTAAACAGCGTTCCCTCCTACATGGGGCATTTCCGTTGTCTCGCGGGCCGCTGCGCGCACACGTGCTGCGCCGGCTGGGAGATCGACATAGACGAGGCGACCCGGGCAAAGTATGCCCGGGTCGCCGGCCGTTTCGGCGCGCGCTTGAGCGCCGCGATCGAGGAAGACCACTTCAAATTGACGGGCGCGGACGAGCGCTGCCCCATGCTGAATGACGTGGGTCTCTGCGACATCATCATCACGCTGGGCGAGGACGCGCTCTGCCAGATCTGCCGCGACCATCCGCGCTACGTGAACGAGTTCGAGGACGGCGTCGAGACGGGGCTGGGCCTCGCTTGTGAGGCGGCCGCGCGGCTGATACTCGGCTGGAACGAGCCCGTGCGCTGGTCCGGCGGGCGCTTCTGGCGCGACGATTCCGATGACGCGTGGCTGCTCGACCTGCGCGACGCGCTGCGCGCGCAGCTTCAGGACAGGCGCATGCCTTTGGAGCAGCGCCTCCGCGCGCTCTGTCCGGACGGCACGCCGCCCGTCGACGCGGCCGCGCGCTTCCTTGCGACGCTCGAGACGATGGACGCCGCCTGGACGGACTGCCTGGCACGCATAGCGCCCGGCGACGACGCGCGCGCGGAGGACGCGCTCTGGGCGGAACAGTTCGGCGTTTACCTGCTCGACCGCCACATGCCCGGCGCGCTCGAATGCGGCGATGCCGACGCGCGCATACGCTTCGTGGCGCTCATGACGCGCCTCGTCTGCGCGCTCCACAGGAGGACCGGCCTGCCCCCCGAAGAGCTGTGCCGCCTGTTCTCCTCCGAGATCGAGTACTCCGACGAGAACGTCGGGAGCATACTCGACTGGCTCAGCGCGTGAGGAACGAGAGCCTGGGCCTGACCAGCACGGAAAGCACCGTCGCCACGGCGATCTTTGCCGCGTCGCCCGGCAGGAACGGCAGCACGCACATGCCCATGGACGCGCCCAGCGAGTTGCCCGTCATGGCCATGAACCAGACCGTGCCCAGCGCATACAGCACCGCGGTGCCCGCGACCATGGCTGCGGGGAGCGCCCACTTCCTGTCGGCCATGCGGTCTGCCGCGAGCCCCGTGATCACGGCAAGCGGCAGGTAGCCCACGATATAGCCGCCCGTCACGCCCAGCAGCTTCTGCACGCCGCCCTGATAGCCCGAAAACACGGGAAGGCCCACGGCGCCCAGCAATATGTATACGCCCACGGCGACCGCGCCGCGCTTCCAGCCAAGCAGCGCCCCCGCAAGGTACACGATGAACGTGGCCAGCGATATCGGTATCGGCCCTATCGGCACCGAAAGCGGCGCCGCCAGGCACATCAGCGCCGCCATCACGGCGCATACGCACAGATCCTTCGTCTTCATGTTCCTCATTCCCCCATCCTTATGCTGATCTCGCCCGAGCGAAGCTTCTCCGGGCCGTTCTCCGTCTGCACGATCAGGCTGCCCTCCGCGTCGATGTCGACGGCGACCGCGGGGAAGCGCTCGTCGCCGCGCAGCACCGTGACGCGCCTGCCCAGCACGTTCGAGCGCGCGCGGTACTCGCGCATGAAGCCGCCGTCCCCCAGCTGCGGGAGCAGTCCCGCCATCTCGTTGAGCACCTGCGCGATCACGGCGGACGGATCCGGATCGACGCCCGTCTCGTTGCCCATGGACGTGGCGATGTCCCTGATGTCCTCCGGGAACTCCTGACGCGCCGTGTTGATGCCTATGCCGACCGCGGCGTACTCAAGTGTGCCCGTCTCGAAATCCAGCCCCGCTTCGCTCAATATGCCGCACACCTTCCGCCCGTTCAGGTAGACGTCGTTGACCCACTTGATCTTCGCCTCGACGCCCGTCATGCGCTCCACCGCGCGCGCGACCGCCACCGCCGCCATGCTGGTGAGCATCACGGCGCGGTCCGCCGGCTGCTTGGGCCTCAGTATCACGGTGAAATAAGCGCCGCCGTTCATGGGCGAATGGAAGGGGCGCGTGAAGCGCCCGCGCCCGTTCGACTGCCTGCGCGCGCACACGACGGCCCCGTCAGGCGCGCCCATGGCCGCCCAGGCCTTCGCGCGGCGGTTCGTCGAGTCGATCTCGTCATACACCTCGATGCTGCCGCCCAGGAGCGGCTGGTCGAGATGCGCGCGTATGCCCGCCTCCGTGACCGGCCGCACCTCTGCCGATAGCATGTAGCCGCGGTTCGTCACCGCCTCGATGGCATAGCCCTCGCGGCGCAGCTGGTCCACCGCCTTCCACACGGCGTTTCGGCTCAGACCCAGCTTTCGGGCGAGGCGTTCGCCGGACACCGCCTCCTCAGCCTCCGCAAGCGCGGCCAGCACCTGTTCCTTCGTCGACAAGCAGATCCCCTCCGTGTTTTTCGTCGCCTGATACCATACCATGGAAGGCGGCATATGTCAACCGCATTTACGTTTATGGGTGACAATTTATTTAATATCCTTATCCCTTGTTAAATGCGCACGACTCGGTTATAATAGTATCATTCCATCTGATTTTGGAAGCATTAAGGAGTGTGGGTTTATGAGAAAGAGCGGCGTATTGATGCACATCACGTCCCTCCCGTCGCCCGGCGGCATAGGCACGCTGGGGCAGGCGGCCTATGACTTTGTCGATTTCGTCGTGTCCGCCGGCATGAACATCTGGCAGGTGCTGCCCGTGGGGCCCGTGGGCTACGCCGAGTCGCCCTACCAGAGTACGTCGACCTACGCGGGCAATCCGCTGATGATCGACTTCCCCCTTCTTGAGAAGGAAGGCATACTTCCCACGGGGCTGTACGCGCCGCTCGAAAACGGCGAGACGGTCGACTTCGAGGCCGTGAAGGCGCAGTCGGCCGAGCTGCTCGGGAAGGCCTTCGAGCATTCCGCGGCGGGGCTCGCCGATGAGATCGGGGCGTTCGCGGACGCGCACGCCTGGGTGCGCGACTACGCGCTGTTCCTTGCGATCAAGGAGAAGTTCGACCAGGTCTCCTGGATGGAGTGGCCGGATGAGGACATACGCCTGCGCAGGCCCGAAGCGGTGGCCAGGTATGCCGAGGAGCTCAGGCCGCGCATCGACTACTTCATCTTCACGCAGTATCTGTTCTTCCGCCAGTGGGACGCGCTGCACGCGTATGCGCGCGCGCGCGGCGTGGAGCTCATGGGCGACATGCCCATCTACGTCTCCGAGGATTCCGCGGACGTGTGGCTCAACCCCGAACTGTTCGAGCTGGACGAGGATTGCAGGCCCATACGCATCGCGGGCGTTCCGCCGGACTATTTCCAGGTGAACGGACAGCGCTGGGGCAACCCGCTCTACCGCTGGGACGTGCACGCGAAGACCGGCTACGCGTGGTGGATAGGCCGCCTGCGCGCGGCGGGCGCGCTGTTCGACTCCATACGCATAGACCACTTCATAGGCTTTGCCAACTACTACGCCATACCCGCCACGGAGGCGACCGCGCGCAACGGCAAGTACGAGCTGGGGCCGGGGCGCAAGCTCTTCGCGCGCATCAAAAAGGAGCTGCCCGAGCTTAAGATCGTGGCGGAGGACCTGGGCGTGGTCAGCGCGCGCGTCAGGAAGCTGCTTGCGTACTGCGGCTATCCGGGCATGAAGGTCATGCAGTTCGCCTTCGACTCGGACGACACGAACGTCGACCTGCCTCAGCATCACACCGAAAACTGCATCGTCTACACCGGCACGCATGACAACAACACCACGCTTGGCTGGTGGCAGGGCGCGACCGACAAGGTCAAGGCCTTCGCGCGCGAGAAGCTGGGCATGCCCGAGGACAGCGACGACATACTCTCCTACATCATCGACGCGGCGTTCGGCTCCGTGGCGAACACGGCGATACTGCCCATGCAGGACCTGCTCGCGCTGGGCGAAGGCTACCGCATGAACTTCCCCGGCACCGTGGGCGGCAACTGGCTGTGGCGCATGCTCCCGCAGGACCTGGGCGACATCGCGCGCTACGTGCGCATACTGAACCGCCGCCACCACCGCGGCACGCTTCCCGAGATCGACGCCGACAAGCTGCTTGCGGAGGCCGAGAGTCTCTGCTGGGGAAGGCACCACGTCCCGCTGCGCGACGCGTCGCCCGTGCAGCTGCACGACGCGCTGTCCGAAAGCGTCATGGCCGCCATCGCGCCGCGCTGGACGGACGACTGGGAGGACCACATCGAAAGGCGGCACGCGGTCTATCTGTCCGCGGAGTATCTGGTGGGCCGCGCGGTCTACAACAACCTGTTCAACCTGGGGATACTGGACCAGGTGAAGGCGCTGCTCTCCGCCAAGGGCGTGGACCTTGCCTCGCTTGAGGACATCGAGGACGCCGCGCTGGGCAACGGCGGCCTGGGCCGCCTGGCCGCGTGCTTCCTGGACAGCGCCGCCACGCGCAACGTGCCGCTGGACGGCTACGGCCTGAGGTACCGCTACGGCCTGTTCAAGCAGGTGTTCGAGGATTTCAAACAGAAGGAGCTGCCCGACGACTGGACCGCCTTCGGCGACCCGTGGAGCATACGCCGCGACGAGATGGCTGTGATCGTGCCCATGAAGGGCCTCGACGTGCGCGCCGTGCCCTACGACATGCCCATCATTGGCTATGGCGACAGCTCGATATCGACGCTGCGCCTGTGGCAGTGCGAGAGCACGCACGAGTTCGACTTCGATCTGTTCAACATGCAGGACTACGCGAAGGCCTCGAAGGACAAGAACACCGCCGAGGACATCACGAAGCTGCTCTACCCCAACGACACGATGAAGGCCGGCAAGCTCCTGCGCGTCAGACAGCAGTACGTGCTGTGCAGCGCATCGCTGCAGGACATGCTGCGCACCTACAAGGAGCA
>SVGK01000181.1 GCA_015056395.1 Clostridiales bacterium | reverse complement strand
CTCTTCCTTGGTGATCTTCCTGCCATCCTTGGCGGTGGCCAGCACGGTGATGATGTGGCCGTGCGTGACGGGGGTGTGCACCAGTATGCCGGTGGCGTTCACGTGCGGCATGATGGTCATCAGGTCCAGCGCCTGATGGCTGGGCGCCTTTTCCATCTGCAGCGCGTTGGTGAGCCCGCGGTGATAGTCGCCCGGGTCGGCCACGCGGCGGATGATCGTGATGGCGACCTTCTCAAGGCCGAAGGCGCGGTCCAGCGCGTCCACGGTGCGGATCAGGCCGGTGGTGTTGCAGCTGGTGAGCTTCAGGTAGTTGACGCCCAGGCCCTTTTCATAGTTGGCATAGCCGTGGAAGAACACGTCCGCGACGGAGTTCTTTTCGCCGCCCTGGAATATGGCCTTCACGCCCAGCTTCTCGTAGATGACCTTGTTCTTGGCGCCGACGCCGCCGGGCGCGGAGTCCAGCATGATGTCCACGCTCTTGCACAGCTCCTCGAACGTGCCTGCGACCGGTATGCCCATTTGGTCGAACTGGGACTTGTCTGCGCCGTCGACCAGATAGAGGTTATACTTGACGTTGTTTGCGCCGATCATGTCGTTTTCGGCCAGTGCGCGGATAGAGAGTGTCGGGGCCAGATCGGCGATGCCGACCAGCTCCATGTCGCCCTGCATGGCGACGCCGTCAGCCAGGCGCTGTCCGATCGTGCCGTAGCCGGCCACGCCGACGCGGATCTTCTTGTTCATTGGGATCTCCTCCTTTGATCTGTCGCGGTGTTACTTTTTAGCGATGGTCGCCTCTGCGACCTGGACGATATGGTCTATGGTCAGGCCGAAGCGCTCCGCCAGATAGTCCACGGGGCCGACCTCGCCGAACTCGTCCTCTACGGCCACATAGCCCACCGGGACGGGGCAGTTCAGGCTCAGCGCCTCGGAGACGGCGGAGAACAGCCCGCCGAAGCGGTTGTGGTTTTCCGCGGTGACGACGCAGCCCGTCTTCTTCGCGCACTCGGTCAGCAGCGCCTCGTCGATGGGCTTGATCGTGAACATGTCGATGACGGTGGCCTCGATGCCCTTTTCCGCGAGCTTTTCCGCCGCGCCCAGCGCCTTTCCGACCAGATAGCCTGCGGCGACGATGGTCACGTCCTTGCCCTCGCGCAGCACCACGCCCTTGCCGAGCTCGAACTCGGAGCCCTCGGCATAGACCAGGTCGTTCGCCTTGCGGTTCGTGCGGATGTACTTGACGCCGGGGCGCTTGACGAGCTTGGGGAATATGTCCGCAAGCTGCGCGGTGTCCGCCGCGTCGATCACGGTCGCGCCGGGTATCGCGCGGTACAGCGCCACGTCCTCAAAGGGCATGTGCGTGCCGCCGTTCATGGCCGCGGTGACGCCGGGGTCGGTGCCTATGATGGTCATGTCGTTCTTGGCATACGCCGCGGACATGAACACCTGGTCGAAGCAGCGGCGGGAGGCGAACGGTCCGAAGGAGTGGCAGATCGGGTTGAAGCCCGCAGCCGCAAGGCCCGCGGCGATGCCGATCATGTCCGCCTCGGCGATGCCCACGTTGATGCATCTGTCGGTGTGGGTCCTGGCGTACTTCGCCGTGCCCAGGCAGCTCATCAGGTCCGCGTCCAGATAGATGAGGTTTGGATCGGCTTCGAGCATTTCGGGTATCAGCACAGAGAAGGCATCCTTGAAGCCCTTGACGTCCGGGCCGCCGTTATAGATCACTTTCATGGTCAGATGCCCTCCTTCTTCAGTGCGTCGAGTTCCGCCTGTACCTCTGCGATGAAGCTGTCCCACTTGTCCGCGCCGACATTCATGGAGTGATTGGCCTCGGTCTCTTCGACGGCCTTCACGCCGCTGCCCTTGACGTTGTCCATGATCACGGCGATGGGCTTGCCGTTCGCGGGCTTCGTCAGCGCCTCGTACAGCGCCTCGACGTCGTTGCCGGGCACGCGCACGGCGTCAAAGCCGAACGCCTCGAACTTTGCGCGCATATCGAACTGGGGCATGATGTCCTTCGTATAGCCGTCCAGCTGGCGCTTGTTGTCGTCCACGATCCAGACCAGATTGTCGACGTTCTTGCCGGCGGTGAACATCGCGGCCTCCCAGACCTGGCCCTCGTCGCTCTCGCCGTCGCCCACGATCAGGAACACGCGGTTCTTGCGGCCCTTGAGCTTGTCGCCCAGCGCCATGCCCACGGCCTGGGACGTGCCCTGGCCCAGCGAGCCGGTGGTGCAGTCGATGCCCACGGTCTTGTTCTTGTCGCAGTGGGAGGGCAGGTTCGTGCCGGGGCGGTTCAGCGTCTTGAGCTCCTCCATCGGGAAGAAGCCCTTCAGCGCCAGCGTCGCGTACACGGCGGGGCCGGCGTGTCCCTTGGAGACGACCAGCTTGTCGCGGTCGGGCCACTTGGGATCCTCGACCTTGTAGTTCATGACCTTGCCGTACAGCACGGCCAGCACGTCGCAGATGCTCAGGCTCCCGCCGATGTGGCCGAAGCCGCGCGCCTTCAGCTCTTCAAGCAGCGCGATGCGGATCTCCGCGGCGAAGATCTGAAGATCCCGTTTATCCTTCGCGTTCAATTGACATTCCTCCTATAAGCGTCGTTTTACTTCTGGACCTTCACCGGGATGCCGCCCTTTTCGCAGGACTCCTTGGCGGCCAGGCCGATCAGCACGGGCTGCAGGCCGTCGAACGCGCCCACGGCCGTGTCGGTGTCGTTCAGGCAGGCGTCCACGAACGCGCACTCCTCGGCGATGAACGCGTCGTTGTAGCGCTCCAGGAAGAACCACAGCGGCTTCTCCTTCGTCACGCCGTCAACGGTGTAGAGCGTGGTGTTGTTGGCCGTCTCGTTGTCCGCGGTGATGCAGCCCTTGGAGCCGAACACCTCGATGCGCTGGTCATAGCCGTAGACCGCCTGGCGGCTGTTGTCGATGACGCCCAGCGCGCCGTTGGCAAAGCGCATGGTGATGATGCAGGTGTCCACGTCGCCCTCCTTGGCGATGTCGGGATTGACCAGGCAGGCGCCCATGGCGGAGACCTCGACGACCTCGCTGCCGGACAGGTAGCGCACCATGTCGAAATCGTGTATGGTCATGTCGACGAATATGCCGCCGGAGACCTTGACGTAGCTGATCGGCGGGGCCTCGGGGTCGCGGGAGGTCACCTTGACGATCTGCACATCGCCTATGCCGCCGTTTGCGACGACGTCGTGCACATGCTTGAAGTTGCGGTCGAAGCGGCGGTTGAAGCCGACCTGATACTTGACGCCGGCCTTCTTGACCTCGTCCAGCACGGTCTTGATCACGTCGAGATCGTGGTCGATGGGCTTCTCGCAGAATATGTGCTTGCCGGCCTTCGCCGCCTCGATAGAGATGGGCGAATGCGTGTCCGTGGAGGAGCAGATGAACACGGCGTCGATGGTGGGATCTTCGAGTATCTTGCGGTAGTCGCTGTAGTAGTTGGCGACGCCCAGCTTTTCCGCCAGCTCCTTCGCGGCGGGCTCGTAAACATCGGAGATGGCGGCCAGCTCCGCGTTCGGCACGCGGTTGACCAGGTTCGCGGAGTGCAGCTTGCCTATGCGGCCGGCGCCGATCACGCCGATGCGCAGCTTCTTGTTCATGTTGACCAATCCCTTCTTTAGATGATTCGTTTATGTCAGTACCTTCTGGCCTGTTCCCTGTGCTCCATGACGTCGCGGCAGGCCTCGCGCACGCTCTCCTTTTCGGACGTGGTCGCGATGCCCACGTTCCACCAGGCGCCGTAGCCGTCGGTCATGGTCTTCGGCAGGACCTTCAGATCGAACAGGCAGGCGACGTTCTGTGTGCGGGAATCCCTGAGCGCTTCGGCAAGCTCTTCGACCGACTTGCAGGTGTAGCTCTTCATGCCGTAGGCCTCGCCGATCTTGGCATAGTCCGTGCGCACCAGGTCGCCTGCGGGCTTCCTGCCGTCGGTGTAGCGGAACTCCGTGGCAAGGCTGCCTATGCCGTGCGTCATTTCAAGGTTGTTGATGCAGCCGAAGCCGCAGTTGTCGAATACCAGTATGTTCGTCTTCACGCGCTCCTGCATGATGGTGCCCAGCTCGCTGGAGAGCATCTGGAAGCCGGAGTCACCGACCACGGTGTATTCCTCGCAGTCCGGATCCGCCATCTTCACGCCCATAGACGCGCCGATCTCATAGCCCATGCAGGAATAGCCGTATTCGACGTGGTAGCCGCCGCGCTTGTCGGTCTTCCAGACGCGCTGCAGGTCGCTGGGCAGGCTGCCGCCCGCACAGACCACGATGTCCTCGGGCGCCATGACCTCTCTGAGCGTCGCAAGCGCGGCGGTCTGGGTCAGCGACGTGCCGTACATCCTGACGAACTCCGGTATCGTGCGGGGGTCGCGCGCCTTGATGATGGGCTCGAAGTCCTCGCCTTCGCATACGATGCCGCCCAGGCGCGCAAGCTCCTCGTCCCATTCCTTCTTCGCGGCCTCGATCTCGCCCGCGTAGGCGGACTTATAGCCCGCCGCACAGAGCATATCGGTCAGCGCCTTCACGGTCTCGCGGGCGTCGCCCACCGCCTTCACGGCGTCGAACTTGTAGGCGTGGAAGCGGGATATGTTGATGTTGGCGAACTTGACTTCTTCGTTGCGGAACAGCCACTTGGAGGAAGTGGTGAAGTCCGTCATGCGCGTGCCTATGCCGATCACGCAGTCGGCCTGCGCGGCGATCTTGTTGGAGGCGGACGTGCCGGTGACGCCTATGCCCCCCAGGCACATGGGGTGGCTCGACTTACAGGCGCTCTTGCCGCCCTGCGTCTCGCCAAAGGGTATGTTGAACGCCTCGCAGAACCGCTCGACGGCCTCGCCCGCCTCGGAATAGCGCACGCCGCCGCCCACGATCACGATGGGCTTCTTTGACGATTTGATGACCTCCGCCACGTCCTCAAGCTCTTCCTTCACGGCCACGGGCCTCGTGATGCGGTGCACGCGCTTGTTGAAGAAGGACACGGGATAGTCGTAGGACTCGCCCTCGACGTCCTGCGGCAGCGCGATGGCCACGGCGCCGCACTCGGCGGGGTCGGTCAGCACGCGCATGGCGTTGATCAGCGCGGACATGATCTGCTCGGGGCGCTGTATGCGGTCCCAGTACTTCGTGACCGCCTTGAAGGCGTCGTTCGTGGTGATCGCAAGGGAATTCGGCTGCTCGATCTGCTGCAGCACGGGGTCCGGCTGGCGGGAGGCGAAGCTGTCGGACGGGAACACCAAAAGCGGCAGGTTGTTCACCGTCGCGGTGCCGCAGGCGGTGACCATGTTGGCCGCGCCCGGGCCTATGGACGACGCGCAGGGTATGATCTTCCTGCGGTCATTCTGCTTTGCGTAGGCGATGGCGCAGTGGCACATGCCCTGTTCGTTGCGGCCCTGCATGACCTTTATGCCGCCGGGGTTCGTGTCGAGCGCTTCGCCCAGGCCCACGGCGATGCCGTGGCCGAACAGCGTGAAGAACGCCTCGACGAATTTGGTCTCGACGCCGTCCATGGACACGTACTGGTTGTCCAGGAACCTGACGATCGCCTGGGCCGTGGTCAATCTGATCGTTTGCATGGGTCATCCCTCCGGATCGAATATGTGGTCGTTGGCGTCCTTCTCCCAGAGCCAGCTGTGTTCCGGATCGTCTATGCGCGTCT
>SVGK01000180.1 GCA_015056395.1 Clostridiales bacterium | reverse complement strand
CGCCAGGACGCTGCGGCCGTGATGAAGCCCGAGAGCCCCCACGCGCACAGATAGCCCACGATCAGCGTGATGGAGACGTGGAACAGCGCGCGTGCACGCACCTCGCCGCGGAAGTACCGCTGCACGATGCGCACCAGCGGAGTCCAGATCATGGACTGGAACACGCCGTTCATGAGCCAGATGCCAAGGCACCAGGCGAAGCCCGGCGCGCGAGAGAAGGCGATGTTCATACAGGCGGAGCCCAAAAGCCCCAGCAGCATGAAGCGCTGAGGCCTGTGTTGGTCGACCAGGAAACCGGTGACGATCTGCCCGAACGCATAGGGCAGCGCGAAAGCCGTGGGCAGCAAGCCCACCTGCGCCGCAGTCAGGCCGAAGGCGGATTGTATGCTGTCCAGCGCCGGCGACAGGTTCGTCCTTGAGATATAAGCGGCGGTATAAGCGATGAAGAGTGCGATGAGAAAGCGCTTTTCCTGTTTGGAGTATCTCTGTTCCATAGCTCAAACTTCCTTAAGAAAGATTGGATTGGTCCAGGCTTTGTTGCCAAACGGATCGACCACGCTTGCGCGTATGTAGGTGTAGCAATCCGGCACGTCGAACACGGCGCCTTTCAAAAGCGCGTCGTTCGCGCGCACGATGTGTGTCGGGCTGAAGCCGAAGTGGAAGCGGATCTGGCAGGCCGGAGAGCATTTGACGACGGCCCTGCCCCCGTCATAATAGAAATCCTCGATCACCGGGCCGGTGCTTGCGTAGAACGCGCCTTCGTTCAGCGCGTTCAGTATCGCGGGCACGTCGCGCGGCGCGTTGACCATCACGAAGCTGCGCGCGAAGTGCTCCGGCCTGTGGCAGTCGTCCACGGCCACGCCGTAGATGCGCTTGCCCTCGCGCAGGAAGAAGTCCCAATAGGCGGCGTCAGAATCGCAGGCGGCGTCGTGCACGCTGCACGTGTTCCAGATCTCCATGGCGAAGTTGCCCTGAAGGTACCTGAATTCGTCGAACGACGTCGAGCTCCACTGCGGATGCGCCAGCACCGTCAGGTTCCCGCGCGCGTGGAGTTCGTCAAGGTGCCCCTGCAGCTCGAACTGATCGACGACCTTATAGCGTTCGAAGCGCTGGTCCTGCGCAAGGCCGTTCCCCTCCCGAGGGCCCAGGCAGACGATGTGGGTCGCGTGCCTGCACTCAGGCCCCGGCTGCGGCAGCGTGTAGTCAAGCTCCATGCCCGGCACGACCAGTATGTCCTCGTCCGGGGCAAAACTCTTCAGGTTGTAAAAGCGATGATCCGTCAGCGCCAGGAAGTCATAGCCGCGCTCCCTGTAGAGACGGATCAGTTCTTCGGGCGTTGTCCAGCCGTCCGAGCGCGTGGTATGCGCGTGCAGGTTTCCCTTGAGCATGCGCCTGCGCTCGCCTGTGAACGCCTGCTGTCGTATCATGGGCGGTCATCTTCTTTCATAGAGTTGCGTTCAAGCATGTCGGCGAATTTGGACCGGCATGTCAATCCATGATGTGGAGCTCGGGATTTGAAATTCAGAATTCAGAATGATCAGCCGAGCAATCGAAACGTCTGTTCGTCAATAGAAATGTTCGGACGATGGCTCCATCCAGCGGGCACGGCATGCCGCGTCCCTGCGGCGGATCGGGGTCGGTTTTCGTTGGACGATTTGGAACCGGCTTAAGCGCCGACCGGGCGGACGTCATGAATGGCGTCCCTACGGCGGATCGAAGTCGGTTTTCGTCGAACGATGTGGAACCGGCATGGACGTCGTCCGGGCGGACATAAATGGCTGCAGGGCGGTACGGATCGTGGCGGCTGATAGCCGCCGCTACGGCCGCCGGCCATTGATTCTTAATTCTGAATTCTTAATTCTGAATTACCCTACATCGCTTCCCTCGCCTGCGGCGAGAGGTCCCAGAACCACGTGTACTCGCCCTTCCATCCGAGTTTCACCGTGCCCAGCGCGCCGTTGCGCTGCTTGGCGATGATCAGCTCTGCGATGTTCTTTTCGGCGGTGTCTACGTTGTAATAGTCCTCGCGGTGTATGAACATGACCACGTCGGCGTCCTGCTCGATCGCGCCGGATTCACGTATGTCCGAGAGCACGGGCCTGTGGTTCGAGCGGCCCGTCGGCGCACGCGAGAGCTGCTGCAGCACGATGATCGGCACGCCCAGCTCTATCGCCAGCGCCTTAAGAGAGCGCGATATGGACGAGACCTCCTCCTGACGCGAGCCGAAGCGCCCCACCGCCGTCATCAGCGACAGATAGTCGATCAGTATCACGTCGAGTCCCTGCTCCAGCTGCAACCTGCGCGCCTTCGAGCGCACGCCGGATACCGTGATGCCCGGCGTGGCGTCGACGTGTATCTGCGCGTCGCCTATGCGTATCATCGCATCGGCCAACTTTTCCCACTCGTCGTCGGTGACCATGCCGCGCCTGACGTGCTGCATGTCCACCTGGGCCTCCGTGCACAGCATGCGCATGGTCAGCTGCTCCGCGGGCATCTCCAGCGAGAAAACGGCGGCCTTCTTCCCCATGCGTATCGCCGCGTTCTCGATGAAGTTCATGCCTATGGACGTCTTGCCCATGGAAGGGCGTCCCGCCACCAGTATGAACTCGCCGGGATGCAGGCCCGTCAGCATGTCGTCGAGGTCCGCGTAGCCCGTGCCCACGCCGTTGATCTTGCCCTTGTTGCGCACGAGCTCTTCGATGTTCGCATAGGTCGTGATCAAAAGCGACTGTATGTCCTTCAGCTCCTCGCCGCCCTTGCGCATGGCGATGTCGTAGATCGACTTTTCCGCCATCTCGAGTATGTCCCTAGTCTCCTCCTGCCCGTCGTAGCAGTCGGTCAGTATCCTCTCGGACGCCTCGATAAGCTTGCGCAGCGTCGACTTTTCATCGACGATCTGTATATAGGCGCGCACATTGCCGCCTGCCGGCACGGAGCGCGTCAGCTCGACCAGATACGCGGGCCCGCCCACGGCTTCGAGCTTGCCGCGGCGCGTCAGCTCCTCGTCGAGGGTCACCAGGTCGATGGGGCGCGAGCCCTGCGCCATCGCAAGCATCGCGGCGAATATCTCGCGGTTCGCCGGGTCGTAAAAATCCTCGGGCGCGAGCGACTCTATCGCCAGCATCGCCGCCTCGTGCGAGCGCACCATGCTGCCCAGCACGCCACGTTCCGATTCTGGATGGTTCGGCGGCACGCGGACCTGCGGTACGTTTGTCGAATACTGCTCCATGGATGTCACTTGGACGTGGTCTTCACGTTCACGAGCATGCGCACGGAGATGCCCGCAAGCAGCTTGACCGTCACGGAATACTGCCCGGCGCTGCGAATGGTCTCGTCCAGCTCGACCTTGCGCTTGTCCACGTCAAGGCCGTACTGCTCCTTTATGGCCTGCGCGATCTGATCGTTTGTCACCGCGCCGTAGAGCTTGCCGCTGTCGCCGCCGCGCGCGGAGAGCTGTATGACCTTGCCCTTCAGCTCGCGCGACTTCGCCTCGGCCTCGTTGCGCTTGACCTCCTCGCGGTGGCGCTGCGCGCCTTTGGACGTCTCGATCGCGTTCAACACCTCGGAGGTGGCCTCCTTGGCCAGCTTGCGCGGTATCAGATAGTTGCGCGCGAAGCCGTCCGCCGCCTCGATGATCTGATCCTTCTTGCCCGTCCCCTTGATATCCTGCAAGAGCACTACCTTCATGGTCGTCCCTCCCTCTCGTCATTCCTCGTCCTTATGGCTGTCCGCCCACTTCCTGAGCGGACTGGTCTTGCTTGTGAACACGGATATGCAACCGTATATCGCGAAAAAATCGAAAAGATCGAAGCCGTTCAACATTACGATCAGCAGAAGGCCCCCGACCGTCTTGACGACGACGCTCAGCCTCCTCGAGAACGTGCTGCGGCCCGCCTCGCGCGCCCTCTCGTCCATGCGCGCATAGAACTCGATCGTGAACACGAGCTTGGCCGCGCCCATCACAATCGCGTTGACCTGGTCGATGCCCCTAAGCCCCGTATAGCCCAGCAGCCATCCCGCCACGAGCATCAGCACGAGTCCCGCCGCAAGGTCGAAGGGCGTGTGCCAGTCCGCAAGCGCCTTGTAGGTCTCGGACGTGACGCGCCCCTGCTTCGCGCGCACCCAGCTGCCCCAGAAATTGGCGATGACGGCGGACAGCATGCCGCCCGTCAGCAGATTGGCAAGCAGGTCGCGCTGGTAGTAGAAGGCGAGCGTCGACAGTATGTTGTCGAGATCCGTCCTGAACGCCTCGAGTGTATAGCCGCCCGCGTTCATGCCGCCTTCGCGCAGATAGCCGCGCGTCATCTGCCAGAGCATGGGCATCTGCGGCTCGATATATGTCCTGTACTGCTGCAGCACGTCCCCGATCAGGTTGCGCCCGTACAGAGCTACCGTGATCACCGCCGTGGCCGTCACGCCCAGCAGCGCCGCGAGCACCCCTGCCCGCATCGTCTTCTCAAAGGCCTTCCCTCGGCGCATGGCGTATATGATCACCGCCGCAGGCACGGCCTGCGAAAGCGCGGTGAATACCACGCCCGCCGTGCCGAACGGCACGCTGGCCATCATGCCACCGCACGCCATGATGAGCCCCGGCACGGGTCCGGCCTTCTGCCAAAGCACCACCGTCATGACCATCACGAGCATGACCGTGGGAAAGGGCATCATCACCGAAAACGGCAGCCAGAAGGCATACGCCGCACACAACACGAGCGCAAGTATGCCAAAGCCTATGAGATTGCCAATGCTCCTTGGCGCGCTGGGCCTGTAATCGAGCTGTTTATCCTCCAAACGATCACCTGCTTATTCCACAAAGTCGAATTCCATATCGCCCACGACCACGGTATCCCCTTCCCTTGCGCCCTGTGCGCGCAGGCTGTCGATCACGCCCATGCGCCTCAGACTCCTGTGGAAGAAGTTCAGGGATTCTTCGTTGTCGAAGTTGACCGACTCGATCAGCCTGTCCATGGCGCTGCCGGTGACGATGTATACGCCGTCCTCGCGCGTTATCTCATAGGGTGTCTGATCGAAGTCTTCCAGATCGTAGAGCGCCTCCTCGGCAAATGGCTCCGCCGGCGGGCATTCATCGAGCATATCGCGTATCGCATACATGAGCGCGCGGAAGCCGCCCGCGCCCTGTGCGGCGGATACCGGGAAAATGCGCAGGCCCTCGGGCGCGAGCTTTTCTTCGAGCCGCTTCAGGTTCTCCTCCGCACCGGGCAGATCCATCTTGTTCGCCGCGACCAGCATGGGGCGGTCCTTCAGGTCTCCATAGGCTTCGAGCTCCTTCATGATGGCGTCGAAGTCCTCCAAAGGGTCGCGGTACTCGCTGCCCGATATGTCCAGCACGTGCAGGAGCATGCGCGTGCGCTCTATGTGCCTCAAAAACGCGTGTCCCAGCCCCACGCCTTCCGACGCGCCTTCGACCAGCCCGGGTATGTCCGCCATCACGAAGCTGTCCTCGTCCAGCTTTACGATGCCCAAGTTGGGCTGCAGCGTCGTGAAGTGGTAGTTGGCGATCTTGGGCTTCGCGGCGGTCACGACGGAGAGTATCGTGGATTTGCCCACGTTCGGGAAGCCCACGAGGCCGACGTCCGCGATGGACTTGAGCTCGAGCACCAGCTCTATGACCTCGCGTTTCTCGCCGGGCTTGGCAAACTGCGGCGCCTGCCTGG
>SVGK01000179.1 GCA_015056395.1 Clostridiales bacterium | reverse complement strand
GCTGCCGGCGGAGCAGGTCTATGAGGATCTGCGCGACAGGCATCTGAAGGGCCTGAACGTGGGCCTGGTGCACGGGCGCATGAAGGCGAAGGACAAGGACGAGATACTCGAGAGCTTCCGTGCGGGAAGGCTCGATGTGCTGGTCAGCACCACGGTGATCGAGGTGGGCGTGAACGTGCCCAACGCGACCATCATGGTGATCGAGAACGCGGAGCGCTTCGGCCTGGCACAGCTGCACCAGCTGCGCGGGCGCGTGGGCCGCGGCGACCAGGCGTCGTGGTGCTTTCTGATGAGCGAGCCCAACGAGAGGCTGCGCTTCATGACGCACACGAACGACGGCTTCCTCGTGGCGCAGAAGGACATGGAGCTGCGCGGCCCGGGCGAGCTGTTCGGCACGCGGCAGTCCGGCGCGATCGCCGAGGGCGCCATGCTGATGAACGCGGACGCGGAGCTGCTCAAGCAGACGCACGACCTGGCGCACGCACTGCTCAACGATCCGGACGGGGACGACGCAAAGCAGGTGATACGCCTCGCGGAGGAGCGTTACAGGGAAAAGCTCGACGAGATCGCGATGAACTGAAAGGGGAAAAATGGTATGTCGCTGGTGCTGTTCAGGCAGATATTCGTCATGTTCATCATGATGGGCATGGGCGCGGCGCTGATCTACACGAAGCTGCTCAAGCCCGAGGACAGCCGCATACTGAGCGTGCTGTGCATATACATCATCAACCCGTGCGTGATCATCAACGCGTTCCAGATCGACTTCACGCCGGAGGTGCGCAGCGGCTTTTTGTACACGCTGGCGCTCTACACGGTTGCGATATTTGCGCTGATGCTGCTGTCCGGCGTGTGCGCGAAGCTGTTCGGGCTGGACAGCGTGGAGCGCGCGTCGGTCATGTACTCGAACACGGGCAACCTCGTCGTGCCCATCGTGATGGCGGTATTCGGCAGCGAGTGGGTGATATACGCATCCGCGGGCATGAGCGTGCAGCTCGTGTTCATGTGGACGCAGGGCAACCACCTGATGAGCGGCGAAAAGGGCATAAAGTGGAAGAAGATACTGACGAACATCAACCTGATCGCGGTCGCGTTCGGCCTGTTCCTGCTGGCGACGGGGCTGCGCCTGCCCGCGCTGGTGACCAGCGCGCTGGACCAGATGTCGGACATGATGGGGCCCGCGAACATGATCATGATCGGCATGCTGCTGACCGGCGTCAGGTGGAAGGAGGTGCTCACGCACCCGCGCACATGGCTTGTCGCCGCGCTGAGGATGCTGGTGATGCCCGTGATCATGTTCCTGATGATGTACGTGTCGCGCTGCTATACGCTGGTGCCTGAGGGGCGCACGCTGACCTACATCGCCTATATGGCGCTGATCACGCCCGTGGCGACCAGCATCACGCAGCTTGCGCAGCTGCACCGCAACCGCCCGGAATACGCGGGCGCCGTGAACGCGCTGACGACGCTGATGTGCATAGCGACCATGCCGCTGATGACGGAGCTGTATATGCGGGGGATCGGGATGGGGTAGGGGAATGAGGAGTGAGGAGAGAGGAGTGAGGAGTTAGGAGTGATGGCTGGGGCTTCTGCGGGGTGGCATAGTTGAGCGACTTTGTGTATTTGCATGTGACGCATCCAATCGATGAGGGGCATCTCTTCTTGCCATAGCGGCGAGGTCTGCCTTGCCCGTTCTTCCACATTCGATATCATGCACCGAGGTGTGATAGACGCGATGGCCCGGAGGACGCCGCTGTAGGTGGTGTCGCAAACGAATCCGGCGTAGGGACACCGTCCATACATGGCGCGTACCGTCCTGTCGCATCTCCCGTCCTCTGCTGAAAAGAAACAGCGGCGACCTATCGGTCACCGCTCAGCTTCATTCTTCATCCAATCACTGACTGTCACCAGTCATCTTCCGCCGACCCGACGCTTTTAAACTCCTAACTCCTAACTTCTAACTCCTAACTCCACACTCCCCCGCGCCTTCCGTCTCCTCTTCCATCCTCGCCCCATGCACCCTCATGACCTTCCCGACTTCCGCGCCGGACAGGTCCTCCATGTCCGTGCAGGTGACGAGTGTCTGTATGCCCTCCAGCCGCTCAACGAGCCTGCGGCGGCGGCCGGGGTCCAGCTCGCTCATCACGTCGTCCAGCATCAGCACGGGCCATTCGCCCATACGCTCGCGCATCACGGTCAGCTCGGCCAGGCGCATGGAGAGTGCCGCCGTGCGCTGCTGGCCCTGCGAGCCGTAGGCGCGCACGTCCCAGCCGTCGATCAGCACGGCCACATCGTCGCGGTGCGGACCTGAAGTGGTGGTCAGTCGGCGCGTGTCCTGCTCGCGCGCGGCGAACAGCGCCTCCAGCGCCTCTTCGACCGTGTCGCCGGAAAGGCTCGGGCGGTAGGCGATGGAGAGCGCCTCGCGCCCCTCGGCGATGTCCGCGTGCATGCGGCCCGCCTCTTCGCTCAGGCGCTCGACATAAGCCCGGCGCATGCGCATGAGCTCCACGCCGTTCGACGCCAGCTGCTCGTCCCACGCGTCCAGCGTCTTCAACAGAGAGGGCGAAGCGACGGCCTCCCTGAGCAGGTTGTTGCGCTGCTTCAGCGCGCGGTTGTAGCGCTGCATCGTGTAGTAGTAGGCGGGGTTCAGCTGCGAAAGCGCCATGTCGACGAAGCGCCGGCGCTCGGCCGGCCCGTCCTTGACAGTGCGCAGGTCCTCCGGTGAGAACAACACGCCGGTGACGTGGCCCAGCAGCTCGCCGGAGCGGCGTATCTCCTGCCCGGCGACGCGTATCGTGCGCTTTCCCGTGCGGGAGAGCAGCACCTCCACGTCGTGCATGCCGTCGCGCCGCTCGGTGCGTATCTTCACGGAGGCGTAGTCCGCGCCGCGCCGTATCAGCTCGCGGTCGGCGTGTGTGCGATGCGACCGGCCCGTGCAGGTCAGGTAGACGGCCTCTAACAGGTTCGTCTTGCCCTGTCCGTTGTCGCCCAGCAGCACCGTGACGCCGTCGCACGGGTGAAGCGCGCATGTCTCATAGTTGCGGTAATCGCGAAGCGTCACGGAAACGATGCGCATATGCCTTCTTACCCCTTGAGCTTGCTCGCCAGCTTCTTCCTGGCCTCCGTGCCCAGTATGCGCTTGCGCATGCGTATGGACTTCGGCGTGATCTCGACCAGCTCGTCGTCGTCGATGAACTCCATGGCTTCTTCGAGAGTGGGGATGTGTATGCCCGTGATCTTGAGCGCCTCTTCCGCGGCGGCGGAGTTGCGGCTGTTGGTCATGTGCTTCTTCTTGCAGACGTTCACGTCGATGTCGCCGGGGCGGGAATTGCGCCCGATCACCATGCCGGTGTAGACCTTCACGCCGGGCTCGATGAAGAGCTCGCCGCGGTCCTGTATGTTGAATAGCGCGTAGGATGTGCTCAGGCCGTCCTCCCACGCGACAAGCGCGCCGGTCGTGCGGGTGGGTATGTCGCCCTTGTAGGGCTCGTAGCTGTCGAACACCGCGCTCATGACGCCCTCGCCGTGCGTGTCGGTCAGGAATTCACCGCGGTAGCCGAACAGGCCGCGCGACGGCACCAGGAACTCAAGCCGCATGCGGTTCTCGCCGTGCATGCTCAGAAGCGTGCCGTGCCTGCGGCCGATCTTGTCGATCACCGCGCCGGAATACTCGGTGGGCACGTCCGCCACGAGGCGCTCCATGGGCTCGCAGCGCTTGCCGTCGATCTCCTTATAGAGCACTTCGGGCTTCGTCACGGCGAACTCGTAGCACTGGCGGCGCATGGTCTCGATCAGTATGGAAAGGTGCAGCTCGCCGCGCCCGTACACGCGGAACGCGTCCGTGGAGCTGGTCTCCTCCACGCGCAGCGACACGTCCGTGAGCGCCTCCTTCTCAAGACGGGCGCGCAGATGGCGCGAGGTCACATATGTGCCCTCCGTGCCCGCGAACGGGCTGTCGTTGACGCAGAACGTCATGGATATAGTCGGCTCGTCGATCTTGACGAACGGCAGCGGGTCCGCGAGCGCCACGTTGCATATCGTGTCGCCGATCAGCAGATCCGGGAAGCCGGAGATCGCCACGATGTCGCCCACGGCGGCCTCCTCGGCGTTGACGCGCTTCAGCCCGTCGAACGTGAACAGCCCCGCAAGCCTTGTCGGCGCGGAGACGAAGCTCGAGCCGTGCACGCAGCGTATCGCCTGCTGGCCCGCCGTGATGCGCCCGCGCTCTATGCGGCCCACGCCTATGCGGCCTACATAGTCGTTGTAGTCGATCGTGGAGATCAGAAGCTGCAGCGTGCCGTCCGGGTCGCCCTCAGGCGCGGGAATGTGTGAAAGTATGCAGTCGAACAGCGGCCTGAGGTCGGTGCCGGGCTGATTATAGTCCGTAGTCGCGGTGCCGGTGCGGCCGGAGGCGAACAGTATCGGGCTGTCCAGCTGCTCGTCGGAGGCGTCCAGCTCCATCAGCAGCTCAAGCGTCTCGTCCACGACCTCCTGGCAGCGCTGGTCCGGCCTGTCCATCTTGTTGATCACGATGATGACCTTCAGATCCAGCTCCAGCGCCTTCTTCAGCACGAAGCGCGTCTGCGGCATGGGGCCCTCGAACGAGTCCACCAGCAGCAGCACGCCGCTGACCATCTTGAGCACGCGCTCGACCTCGCCGGAGAAGTCCGCGTGGCCGGGGGTGTCGACGATGTTGATCTTGACGCCGTTGTAGTGCACGGCGGTGTTCTTGGACAGTATCGTGATGCCGCGCTCGCGCTCAAGGTCGTTCGAGTCCATCACGCGGTCGGCGACCTGCTGGTTCGCGCGGAACACGCCGCCCTGCTTGAGCATCTCGTCCACCAGCGTCGTCTTGCCATGATCGACGTGGGCGATGATGGCGATGTTTCGGATATCGTCGCGTATGATATTCAAATGAAAAACCTCTTTATCAATATAGTCTCAGGTCATTCCATGTCGTCCGCGGTCATCCTGTCCGCGGTCTCCGCGAGTACCAGGCCCTCGTTGTTTTCGCAGGCCAGGCGTATCGACCATTCGTTTTCGAACATGAGCACGCTTCGGCCCACGCGGTCTATGGCCACCGCCGTGGTGCTCGTGAGCCTGAGCCTGTCTACGGGCCTGGGCGTCTCGACGATCCAGCGCACGAAGCGGAAGGGGAGCGTCTCGCGTATGATGTCCACGTTGTATTCGCTCTTGAGCCTGTACTCGAGCACGTCCATCTGCAGCACGCCGACCACGCCCGCGATCATCTCCTCGCGGCCTATGTCGGGACGCTTGAAGGTCTGTATCGCGCCCTCCTGCGAGAGCTGGTCGATGCCCTTCAGGAACTGCTTGCGCTTCATGGAGTCCTCGGGGGACACGCGGCAGAAGTACTCCGGCGCGAACAGCGGTATGCCGCCGTAGCGCACGGGCGAACCGGTGCATATCGTGTCGCCCAGGCGGAATATGCCGGGATCGAACAGGCCTATGATGTCGCCGGGGTAGGCGACGTCCACGCTCTCGTGCTCCTGCGCCATGAAGGTCTGCGGCTGCGCGAGCTTTATGCGGCTGTTCGTGGACGAATGCCAGACCGTCATGCCCTTCTCGAACACGCCGGAGCACACGCGCATGAACGCCAGCCTGTCGCGGTGCGCGGGGTTCATGTTCGCCTGGATCTTGAATATGAAGCCCGTGAACCTGT
>SVGK01000178.1 GCA_015056395.1 Clostridiales bacterium | reverse complement strand
GCGCGCACCGAGGCGACCGGCTTCGGCCTGTGCTACTTCTGCGAAGAGATGATGAACGCCGCGGGCAAGAGCTTCAAGGGCTCCACCGTGGTGGTCTCCGGCAGCGGCAACGTGGCCATATTCGCCAATCAGAAGGCGACCGAGCTGGGCGCGAAGGTCGTGGCCATGTCCGACTCGAACGGTTACATCTACGATCCCGACGGCATCGACCTGGATTGCGTCAAGCAGATCAAGCTGGTCAGGCGCGGCCGCATCAGGGAATATGTCGAGAGCCATCCAAACGCCACCTACACCGAGGGTTGCGCCGGCATCTGGTCCATCAAGTGCGACATCGCGCTGCCCTGCGCCACGCAGAACGAGATCAGCGTGGAGAGCTGTCAGAAGCTGATCGACAACGGCTGCTGGTGCGTGTGTGAAGGCGCGAACATGCCCACCGTGGTCGAGGGCATCGAGCTGCTGCAGAAGGCCGGCGTGCTGTTCGGGCCCGCCAAGGCGGCCAACGCGGGCGGCGTCGCCACCTCCGCGCTGGAGATGAGCCAGAACTCCCAGCGCCTGAGCTGGACGTTCGAGGAAGTGGACGCCAAGCTCAAGAGTATCATGGTCGGCATCTACCACAACGTCGCCGACGCGGCCGAGAAGTACGGCTGCAAGGGCAACTTCGAGGCCGGCGCGAACATCGCGGGCTTCCTGAAGGTCGCCGACGCCATGCTGGCGCAGGGCGTGGTCTGATCGACAATTCGGAATTCGGAATCAATAGCCGGGGAACCTGTGTGGGCTTCCCGGCTTTATTTTTGGCCTATGCTTTCTTATGTCCACATACAGAAAAATCGTGATATATAATTAATACAAATGTAATATTAATTTAGAGTGAAAGAAAACATTAATTGATATAATCGTTTCACAATGAATTGTTTGGGAGGGATAGGTTGTGAGCAAACGTATACTTGTCTTTATCGTCTCTCTGGCTGCAATGATCGTACTGTCATGCTGGACTGCATCAGCAGAGCGAATACCCTACGACATTGAGGATGTTTCTCTCAAAAGCACGTTCGATGTCGTCTACGAGGACGGCTTGTATCTCTGCGGCAGAGACATCGAACCGGGATCCTATGTGATATTGTTGGACGTGTCGCTGCAGGACGCTTTTGATAAGTACTTCGCTTCGTATACCGTATCCACGGACAGTCATCAGAACGATATAATATATATTGAGATCATCGGCGGTTCAGGCATGGCCACTATAAAGGAAGGGGAATACTTTGATCTTTTTTGTTGTTTTGCCGTCAGGGAAGAGGAGTTTTACAGCAAGTATATGATCAGGCCGTCTGACGACTTTCTCAATGCCACTGATTATGGCACCTATATGCTCAAGGTGGGCGAGGATTACGACATCGATCCGGGACAGTATACTTTGCACCGCCTTGAAGGGTGTGAATCATTGCACTATGAGATCTTTTCTTCCAGTTACCTGTCTTACGAGAACGGGACAGATTACTTCTGGGACGATGAGCATGAACGGGCAGATGTAACGCTGCGCGACGGCGAGTATCTCTATCTTCAAGGATGCAACATCGATATTGAGTCTGCGGCCCCAGCAGTGTCTGAACAAGACCATGAGTCTGACCGGGATGTCGTCCCGGAGCATGAGACCGCCGATCTGACATTCGGCCGGTTCACGATACCTGTGTCAGAAAGATGGACGGTCTGGAACTCGGACGAACAAAACAATACCGCAAGGCTTCTGTGTGAATATAAAACGTTACTCTTCGCCGATATTGAATATGCGGACATTGCGCCGTTCTTATCAGATTATGGCGATATACAGCTGGACACAATGGATCTGATGATGTATACTTTCAAGGAGTATATGCGAGAACATAACATCAAAGAGAGTCAGATCTACGAAAAAAAGCTGGACAATGGTATTGCCGCGACTTGTTGTTTTCCCGTTGGGAACGATGGAGAAACGGTGAATTATGTATGCGCTTTGTTTGACGGAACAGAGACGGTGATTTTCGACTTTTTTCCCTATACCGACATGGCTGTTTGTGACGAATTGCTCAATGCCATAACTGTGCGCTGATCCAAAGGGAAATGATGTATCTGTAGACGGTCGTGCTCTACTTCCCCGCCATGGATGAAGGCTTCGGATTCCGGATCATCGCTGACGGAAGCAGCATAGGCTTTGTCAAAATGTCTATGGAGGCATACCAGAATCTTTCAAAGGCTTTCGGGAAGACCCTTCCTAAGAGGAACGATCAGGAACCGTTCGTAGACCGCCGCTGGGCCCTGGATCTCCTGAGGATGTCATGAGCCGAGAGAGACGGAGAGAGAACGACAGGGGTAATGGAAGGAGGTGCGGGGCATGAAGTACACGGACTTAGGATTCAGGGCATTTTACCACCAATTGGTTGTTGTTCCTTTGAAAGACGAACTGAAGCCCTGTGTCAAGGATTTCCCGGGAATGAAGGATGCAGATCACATACTGACTTACGGCTATATCGACCATGACTGTGGTCTCACATTGGAAGTACTGGCTTTGGCCCGATGTGACGATAAGGGCTTTAGCATAGCAGAAACCAACGATGCGGTCAAATCGATGATCCGAGTCGGCGCTGTAGCAGAGGATCCGGTCCTGTTCATCTCGGATGATTCGGGGGAGATCTCCAAACTCTATGCTCACAAGATCGGACCGTTGCATCACTATGATGTCTCCGAGGAGATCGAGGCGACCAGAGGGATGCGGTTCCTTGACAGCTGCAGGGATCAGTACTATGTCGATGATGTGCTGGTGTACCTGTTGAGGGACGGCTTTGACCCGGAAGGATGTTGGGTGCGCATCAACGGCATTGGAGAACGTTGGATCACGGGTATCCTTTTGAATGAGCCATATCAAGACTTTGGGTGTCACAAAGGAGAACAGATCTCTTTCGTTGTTCGAAAAACTGAGAACGGGAAGGTCGTTTGCTGTTCCAACGGAAGCACGGATGAGAAGCAATAAATACGGTGGAAAGGATAAAAGAAAACTCCGTCCTCGCATCTTACGCCTTGTATACTCTTTCGGTCTCCCGGACGCCATAGGTGTCCGTCCACAGCGGCATGTACCCGCTGCGTATCGCGACGGCCTGCGAGGCGATGTTCGTCACGGAGGCGCTGTAGAACGGCACCTTTCCCCGCGCCAGCAGTTCGGCCGTCAGCGCATGCACCAGCGCCGAGGCCAGCCCTCTTCCGCGAAACCCCTTCCGCACGTCCACGCCGACTTCGCGAAGGCTCTCGTCCACATAGGAGGCGCCGGCCAGCCCCGCGATATCGCCTCCGTACTTCGCGTATACGACGATGCGTGTCGGCGTGCGGCCCTCTTTATCGAATGACAGCGCGTTGTCGAAACCCCTTATGCCCCGCAGCCTGCTTATATCATCGCCGCAGAGCATTTCGACATCAGCTCCGCCCGGAAAGGGGCGAAGCTGCATCTGCCTCACGTCCGGCACATAGCGCAGCGTCTGTCCGAACACGTAGTCGCTCTCATACAGCTCATCACGGCTCCTGTCCTTCAGGCGGCATACCGCTTCGCCATAGAGCGCGGGCGATACGGCGATCAGATCCGCGTCGCGTATGCTCAGTATCTTTATATATCGTCCGGGCCTGTCGTCGTCCCGTATGAAGACCTTTCCTTCACGGTGCAGGTCGTCGAGGGAACACTTCATCTGCCGGGCGATGTGGCCGTGTATGGCCGTGAGTATGTCGTGGATGTCGATCATGCGCCCGCCGTCCTTTCTTGATACAGAAGAATGGGCCGTCCCTATTCGTGCAGCTCAAGGGGCAGGCCGTCCGGATCGTGAAAAAAGGTCATCCTCTTGCCTGTGAAGGTGTCGGTACGTATCGGTTCGCACATGATCCCCGCCTTCTCGAGCTCTGCCACGGCCTTTTCGATGTCCTCCGTGCGGAACGCAAGGTGCCTCAGCCCACAGGCTTCTGGATAGGAAGGCCTTTTCGGAGGGCCTTCAGGCGCGAACAGCTCGAGCTCCGTCGTGGCGTTCAGCTGGAGATCGAGCTTCCAGTCTTTCTTTTCCGGCCTGTAGTTTTCCCGTATCACGGGAAATCCGAGCTTGTTCACATAGAAATCCCGGGACACGGCATAATCGGATACGATGATCGCGATGTGGTGGATCACTGACAGCTCCATGTCCATGATATACTCCCTGCCGGATCGCGGGTCGATATCGCAGATACCGGACGATCCTTTTTCCAATGATAAGTGTTTTGGGGACGTTACGACGCGGCTCCGCCTGACCATGCCATACCGGAACGTCGGCTTTCACCCGGTGGGTTCACGCCGGACATGATGATCCGTTTCCATCCGGAAGAGGCTGTCCTCCGGGTACTGCGAAGCGGACGGAGCCATGGTCCGGCTTTGTTCGCAATGATCAGCACGGTACCCGTGGGAGATATCTCGTTGGGATCGATGCCATCGTCAATATGACAGCGACCACACATGACCGTTACGCTTTCCATATCCATTTTCCATTATAACATGTGTGCCGTCGTCACATCAAGCAAATAACCTGGCTGCAAAGAGAAAAGAGTCCTCCCTGTCATGGTGCCGCACAGTGTGGCAAAATAACAGGGGGGACTTACATGCTATATTCAGTGTTTATGCTTGATCTGCTGTTTCAAAGACCGTTTATTCGGACTGCAGCGCATCATAGCCTTCTTCCCCGGTGCGGACGCGCACGACGTTTTCAACATCGGTGATGAATATCTTGCCGTCGCCGATGTGGCCGGTGTACAGCGCGCGCTTGGCGGTCTCGATGACCTGGCGGACCGGGACCTTGCTGACCACGATGTCCACCTGCACCTTGGGCAGCAGCGTGACCTCCACGGGCGTGCCGCGATAGTACTCCGGCTTGCCCTTCTGCGTGCCGTAACCCATCACATTCGTCACCGTCATGCCGGTGATGCCGATCTTGTTCATGCTCTTCTTCAGGGGCTCCAGGCTGGCGGGGCGGCAGATGATGCGCACGTTGGTGTAGACCGGCGCGTCGGGGGCCTTCTCCTTTGCTGCACGCGCGGGCGCTTCGTAGTCCCCGGCGGGCATGGCTACGGGCTCGACATCCTCCACGGCGCTGTCCGCCATGATGGCAAAGCCGGAATAGGCGGTATGCAGGCCGTGCTCCGAGCGATCCAGACCCATGACCTCATCCTCCGCGCTGGCCCGCAGGCCGATGGTCGCCTTGATGATGGAGAACACGACGGTGATGACGACCGCCGTCCAGGCGATCACCGATCCGACGCCCAGCAGCTGCACGCCCAGGAACTTGGACCCGCCGCCGTAGAACACGCCCTTCATGGTAGAGACGCCCGTGGCGAACAGGCCGGTCAAGATCGTGCCCAGGGCGCCGCACACGCCGTGCACGGAGATCGCGCCCACGGGATCGTCGATCTTCGCGACCTTGTCGAAGAACTCCACCGCCAGCACCACCGCAAAGCCGCAGCACAGGCCGATGATCGCCGCGCCGAAGGGGTTCACCGCGTCGCAGCCAGCCGTAATGCCCACCAGGCCCGCCAGCGAGGCGTTGAAGGTCACGGATACGTCCGGCTTGCCGTAGCGCAGCCAGGTGAAGATCATGGTGGTCAGCGTGGCCGCCGCCGCGGCCAGGTTGGTGTTGAAAAACACCAGGCCGGCGGAG
>SVGK01000177.1 GCA_015056395.1 Clostridiales bacterium | reverse complement strand
TGCGTCCCGACGAGACGAGCTTCGCGACCAGGCCGGCGAGCCGGTGTTCGCCCTCCGCACGTCCTTCGGCACGCCCTTCCGCACGTCCTTCTTCCCTGAACAGCTCCATCTGTTCAGCTTCGTTATATTCCGTCAACAGCATGCCCTTCACCTCCGCACGGTGCTGTTCCAGATACGGTTTGAGTATGAAGTCGCCCGGCAGCGTGTCGATCATGCGGTCGATGGCCTTCTCCAGGTCCATCTCCTCCTCAAATCTGCGCACCCTGTCGACGATGTAAGAATATTCGTAGAGCGGCCTGCATCTGTCGAGCAGGCCCTCGCTGCGGCCCGCGTTCACGTTGATCATGCGCACGCGCACCTCTATGTCCGCATCCTGTCGCTTTTCGGGCGGGAACGAGGCCGACAGCGCAAGCGTCGCCTCGTCCGGCTTGTCCGCGCGGCCGTTGTAGAACACGACCAGCTTGGGCACCGGCAGCGTGATCGGGCGCGTGCCGTATTTGTTCAGGCTGTTCGCCCTGACGTATTTCTCGTACAGGTTGCCCGCGTACTGCAGCATGCGCAGCGGCGCGTTCGGGTTGTAGGTGGACTGCTGTTCGTACATGTTCATCTCGTCGCTGATCAGGAACGACACGTCGTTGCGCATGCCCAGATACAGCACGCCCCTGACCGTCGTGATCTCGATCGCGTCCGGCTCCGCGTAGTCCGTGCCGTTGACCGCGTTGTACAGGCTGAGCGTCCACTCCCTGTGCTCTTCGCTTCCGAATATGAAGCTGAACAGCCTGTCCTTGTATTCCCGCTGCGCGTCCACCCGTCCTCACCCTCCGTTCACGCCCATATTCTACCATATCCCCACCTCAAACGCAAGCATGGCGGCGTGATTTCGGCCCCTGCGCGCCCACTCTTAAAAAGTCTTCTATCAGGACACCACAAAAACGTAAAAATGTGCTATAATGAATCGTCATCCTATTTTTTATAAAGAAAGGAAGATCGAGACCATGAAAAAGCTGCTGACATGCCTGCTCCTGGCCGTCGCGCTGTCCGTACTGTGCGCCTTCGCGCTGGCGGAAAGCATGGTGTCCTGGGGCGGGGGCACCTATCCCGAGTACATCATGTACGGAGACAGCGCCACGTTCAAGGCGGACCCGATCGAAGGCGCGACCGAGTACAGGATCGAGGTGCGCGACTTCGTCGACAACACCCTCATGTATTCGAAGACCTACACCTCCGCAGGCGCGACATGGCCCATACCGGCCAGCGCCTTCGGCGACAAGCCGGAATACTGCGTCCGGCTGTACGCGACCGTGAACGGCAAGGTGAAGCACGTCAACGACTTCATCATCGTGCAGCTCGACAGAGAACCGCAGGCGTCTGACGGCGTCATACAGGTGTTGTCCACGACCACGCCCACCACCGGCGACTTTGCCGTTTATGGACACGCCGTGGGCGCGAAGTTGATACGGATCTTCGTGGGCGAAGCCGAGTATTATCACTGGACCGCCGAGCATGCCGTCTGGCACGGCGCTCTGTCAAAACCCGGCGACTATGAAGTCTACTGTGTGGCGATCTACGAGGACGGCCACAGAGCCGAGTCGGCGCACCAGACCGTGACCGTCACATCGAACGGCGACATGGGCCTGACGCTGCCCGCCATACCCGAGAAGCTCGCCTCCGGCAAGGCGCTGACGCTCGAGCTCCTGCCGCCGGCGATCGAATCGCAGCTGGGGGCTGACGACGACTTCTTTGAAAGCGTCTACATCTATGACATGGCCACGGGGGAGGACGTCTACACCGCCGAGTACTCGAGGATCGGGCGCGATTCCGACTGGCCCGCGCTGGGCGCGGGCAAGACCGTGACGGTCCCGGCCTCGACATTCACCGCGGGTGGCTCCTACGAGATCGAATTCCATGCGTCCTGCGACGGATGGGACGCATATGACCTGCACAGGTACTTCGTCGTGACCGGCGGCACGCAGAGCAACGTGACCGTGTCCATAGACGGCGTGAGCTCCGGCGCGGTGGAGAAGCCCGTGCACGACACGGTCACCGTGCACGTCTCCGCGCCCGGCGCGACCGCGCTGCGCGTGTGGAACAACGACTACTGGCAGTACAGCTGGGATTGGAACAACGAGCTGTCGTTCGACCGCGACACCGGCGAGGCCGACTATCTGCTGAACACCTGGGAGGATCGTGAGACCACCGTGTTCGCCCAGGCTTACTATGGCGAAGTCGACGACGACGCTGACCTCGAGTCCCTCGACTGGGGCACGAAGTACTCCAATGTGATGACCATATCCTGGTATGGCGAAGAGGTCCAGACGAAACCCTCGTTCAGCGGCCTGCCCGACGTGGTCACGCAGGGCGAGATACTGACGTTCACGCTCGACGGCCTGCCCGAAAACACCCGGGACGTGGCGACATATGTGACGGATGCAGACATGGAATATGTGACCGACGACTGGTGGGACGCGGACGAGGGCACCATCACCGTCTATACCGCCTGCATGGAGCCCGGCTACTACAACATGATCGTCTACGTGGACGCCGTGGGCCTGCACCGCGTCGAGATGCACCAGCTGTTCAAGGTCGTCGCGCCGTCCTCCACGCCCGAAAGCGGCGTGTGGGTGACCACGAAGAAGACGCGCGTGCTCACATACGAGGAGTTCCAGGTGGACGTGTACGCGCCCGGCGCGAGCTACTTCCGCTTCTACGACCAGGAGGCCTGGTGGTACGACGAGTGGTGGACCGACAACGGCCGCGTGAAGCTCGACTTCCGTTTTGACGATGACCAGGAAGGCCCCAACGACCTGCAGTTCGTCGCGGTGTACCTGGACGACGAGGGCAACATAACCGAGGAAAAGGTCAGCGACGTGCTGCGCGTCACCGCGTATTCAAGGGGCGAGGCGCCGCTCAGGCTTGTCGCGGACACCAAGGTGAAGTACGGAAACGACTATTCCTTCGGCGTGGAATGGCTGGAGCTGGCGGAATACCACCGCGCCTGGATCGTGGACCCCGAAAACGACTGGGAGACGATCTGGGACACAGACGAGGTGTGTAATTACGTACCCGAGGGCTGCACGTACACCGTCCCCGCGGACACGTTCGAGCCCGATCACAACTACCTGCTCTACGTGGACGCGTGGAACATCACGGGCTACGACAGCTGGTCCAAGGAGACCAACTTCCGCATCACGCAGTCCAAGGTGGACAGCTCGCTGCTTCTGCAGGCGTGGGCTGACGACGGCAGCGAACAGACGCTGCGCACAGGCGTGATCGAGGTGCCCGCGGGCACGTGTGTGGGCTATGAGCTCGACTGCCCCGGCGCCACCGCCGCGCAGTTCTATGATAACGGCTGGTTCAACGTGGACGTCGAGGACGGCCACGCGAGCCACTACAGCAATACCGATCCCAACGCGACCAAGATGGTCATGGCGCGCGCAACCACCGACCCCATCGACGAGGACACAGACTGGGACAGTGTCAGCTGGGGCGGCATCAGCAACACCATCACCGTGAAGTCCGTGACGAACGGGAAGACGAACATGCCCTCGATCAGCGTGGAGGACGACACCGTCGCGAAGGGCAGCCTGCTGCCTGTGACGCTGACCGGCGGTGAGGCGCTGGCCTCGTGCTGGATGAGCATACGCAGCGAGGACGGCGAGGAGGAATACGCAAACCAGTGGTACGGCGCACAGGGCACAAACAACACGCTCTACATCGACACGGGCAATCTGGATGTCGGCGGCACGTATGTCGTCTGTCTCGATGGCTACGCCCTGGGCAAGCGGCACGGCCACGGCCCGCAGGAAACGTTCACCGTGACAGAGAGCACGAACCAATCCTCGACGGGTGTCACGATGGACGTGAGCAAGACCGATGTGATCGCCGGGGAAGAGATCTACGTGTCCGTCTGGGTCACGGATCCGGAATGCGTGATCGCGTTCCAGGACGGCGACGAGCGCTATTTTGAAGAATCGAATACGTACAGCTGGATGACGACGTGGTCCTCCTGGGATGCCGGCGAGCACGACCTGCACGTCGACGCCTTCTACGACTCGGGCCTGATAACCAGCAACCACGTGACCGTGACCGTACACGACGTCGAGGGCCGCATACCCACGGTGACCGCGCCGGAGACCGTCGCGCGCGGCGACACACTGCCCGTGACGGTGGACTTCAGCGCGCCCGGACGCACGGTGGACGTGGGCCTGAAGGTGACCAACTCAAGCGGCGAGACCGTGTTCGAGAAGACGTATTCCAGCAGCCTGCGCCCGGCCACGTACAACGTGCCCACGGCGAGCTTCATGACAGGCAGCTACGCCGTGCAGGCGACCGTGTATGACGAGGACAACGAATACCGGGCGGAGAGCCCCGCGAGCTTCAGGGTCGTCAAGCCCACGGCGGGCGAGGTCGTGCTGGCGGTGGATAAGCCCAGCGTGCCGCGCGGCGAAGAGATCACCGTGAGCTTCGGCTCCACGGGCTCCACGCAGCTGCGCCTGACCATGGAGAACGCCGAAGGAGACGTGCTGAGGCAGGACACCTACGACGGCCCGTATGCGAGCGACACGTTCGAGCTCTGGGATGTCCAGAAGGTCTACTTCACCGCGGAGGCGAAGCTGAACGGCGCGTGGTCCGCCGTGAGCGACACCGTGCCCGTGCAGGTGACCATACATGGCACGCTCGGCGTACCCACACAGACCTGGCCCGCGATACTGATGAAGGGCGACGCGCTGACCTTCAGCTTCAATAAGCTGAAGAACGCGGGCTGGTATTCCGTCAATATCTGCCGCGACGGCGAGAACTACATCTGGTACGACGTGAGCGAGCCCGGCGAGCGCACCTATTCGCCTTCCGACTGCGACGGCCTGACCTTAGACGCGGGCCACACGTACCAGGGCGGCATCGTCGCGTGGCAGAGAGGCTATGACAACACCTGGAACGCGGACAACGGCTTCGCGGTCGTCGACCCGAGCAGGATACTGACGCTGCCCGCGGGGCTCACGACCATAGAGTCCGAGGCGTTCGCGAACGTCAGCGCGCAGATGATCGTGGTGCCCTCCGGGGTGACAAAGATCGAGGCGCGCGCCTTCGCGGACTGCCCGAACCTGGTGGCGGTGGTGATACCGTCCAGCGTGAAGGGCGTGTCGAGCCGCGCGTTCGAAGGCTGCCGCGACAATCTGGTGAGGGTCACGGAGTATTGATGTATCGAACCTGAACGACCGGAGCCGGCGGGACGAAAGTCCCGCCGGCTCCGTGGCGCATTTGGGTAATTCAGAATGCAGAATGCAGAATTCAGAATCAATGGCCGGAGGTGTTGTGCCAGCACATAGGTAAGACGCGCCGCAGTGGCACCATCCATGGCGCCCGCCTGCGCGTGAGCGCACCGTCCCAAGCCTTCCCCGTTGGGGAAGGTGGCCGCCGCAGGCGGACGAAAGGGGTCCTCGGCGATGTGCGTGCATCACATGAAATGACGTACCTCCCGTAGGGACGCGGCATGCCGCGTCCGCGTTCCCCGGCCGCAAACGGTGCCTATGGGGATATGGCGGCGTAGACGCCGCCGCTACGGGGCGAACATATCTCCCGCAGGGGCGCCATCCATGGCGCCCGCACCTGCGCGTGAGCGCCGTCCCAAGCCTTCCCCGTTGGGGCAACGCTGTCAACTTTAAACAAAGGCTTAAAACAAAGCACGCAGAATCAGGGCAAAACAGAGGCGTCGAGC
>SVGK01000176.1 GCA_015056395.1 Clostridiales bacterium | reverse complement strand
ACAGCTGCCACGCCTCGCTGGCGGCACAGCACGCGAGGTACTCGTTTTCCGGATCCGCCCATGCGTCCTGTTCTGCAGAGCAGACATAGAGCTTTCGCGGTGCGATCAGTGAAAGCAGCATGTGCTGGTCGAAGGGCATCTCCTCTTCACGGTCGGCCCATGCGGCATAATTCCCGCAGAACCAGTAGGGGAACACGTCCGTGATCGCCTTGACCGTCTCGCCCAGCTTGTCCCTCGAGAGCGCGGCGCCGGAACAGCCGGAATCGTTCGAGATGACCATGCCGAACCGCTCGTCCTGCGCGCCGCACCAAAGCGCAGTCTTGCCAAGGCGCGAATGGCCCGTCACACAGGCGCGCGACGCATCGATATCGGGTCTCGTCTCGAGATAGTCCATCACGCGGCTGGCGGCAAAGGCCCACATGCCGATCTTGCCCCAGCCAGTCTTTTCATCCCAGGGATACATCGATGCGATACCGTCCATCTCCGCGCTGTCGGATGTGACGTCCTTGTAGCAGAACGTGGCGACGGCATAGCCGCGGTCTATGATCTCCTCCATGGGCAGGTACTTGTCCGGCACGTCAGGTCTGAAGGCGATCACGACGAATACCGGCGCAGGCCCGTCCGCGTGCGGCACGATCAGCGTGAAGGGGAACGAGAACCCGCCGTTCGGCGTGTCGAAGGAGAGCGTGACGGTCTCCTGTACGGCCTTCGCGGCAAAGGCCTCGGCGCTGCTTTCGACCGTGCCGGTCACTTCGTCGGGCGCCTGCGGCGTATAGCCGTACTCCTCGCGCGCGAGCATATCGATCAGCTCCGCGCGGCGGGCGCGCCACTGTTCCTCGGTACGGACCTTTTCGCCGTCCTGCATGACCATGAGCGGCGGCAGCTCTCTTGCGGCGATCTTTCTGCTGGGTATCATGGATTCCGCCTCCCTTTTGCGCGCGATCTCATCAGCCCTCTGGTCCGTCCCTTCCTCCGCAACGGCTGTGACCGCGAGCAGAAGAAGGAACGATAGGATCAGACAGGCGAGCTTTTTCATGGTGATGCCTCCGAATAGGATATTAACATGAATATAGTATCACATCAGCTCGCATCCGTCAACATCGGCTTGAGCCATTTTCCCGTCTGGCTCTCCGCGCACCGCGTGATCTCCTCCGGCGTGCCCGATGTCACGACCGTGCCGCCCTTGTCTCCGCCGCCAGGGCCAAGGTCTATGATGTAGTCCGCGGTCTTTATGACATCCAGATTGTGCTCTATGATGACCAATGTGTTTCCCTGGTCCGCAAGCCTTGAAAGCATGTCGTTCAGGCGTTCCACGTCGTTGACATGCAGGCCGGTCGTGGGCTCGTCCAGTATGTACATGGTCCTGCCCGTCGCCTTGCGCGAAAGCTCCGTCGCGAGCTTTATACGCTGCGCCTCGCCGCCGGATAGCGTCGTGGAAGGCTGCCCGATCTTGACGTAGCCCAGGCCCACGTCGTGCATGGTCTGGAGCTTGTTCGCAAGCTTCGGCAGCGCCTGGAAGAACTCCAGCGCCTCGTCGACCGTCATCTCGAGCACCTCGTATATGTTCTTTCCCTTGTAGCGCACCTCGAGCGTCTCGCGGTTGTAGCGGTGTCCCTTGCACACGTCGCAGGGCACATATACGTCAGAGAGGAAATGCATCTCGATCTTGATGATGCCGTCGCCCGAGCAGGCCTCGCAGCGGCCTCCCTTCACGTTGAACGAAAACCTGTTGGCCTTGTAGCCGCGCGCTTTGGCGTCAGGCGTAGAGGCGAACACCTCGCGTATCAGGTCGAAAAGTCCCGTGTATGTCGCCGGATTCGACCTGGGTGTGCGTCCTATGGGCGACTGGTCTATGGCGATGACCTTGTCGAGCTGCGCCACGCCGTCGAGGCCGGCGTGTGGGCCCGCCTTTAGGCGTGAACGGTTCAGCGTGTGCGAGAGCGACTTGTACAGTATCTCGTTGACCAGCGAGGATTTCCCGCTGCCGGAGACGCCCGTCACACACGTGATCACGCGCAGGGGGAACGCGACATCGATGCCGCGCAGGTTGTTCGCACGCGCCCCGCGCACGGTGAGCCAGCCTTCGGGCGTCCTGCGCGACGCGGGCACAGGCACCTTGCGCGCACCGGACAGATACTGTCCGGTGAGGGACGCCGGGTTCTGCATGATCTCCTGCGGCGTGCCCGCGGCGACCACGCGGCCGCCTCCCGTGCCGGCGCCCGGGCCGATATCCACGATGTAATCCGCGGCCAGCATCGTATCCGCGTCGTGTTCCACCACGATCAGCGTGTTCCCGATGTCCCTCAGCTGCCTGAGCGTGTTGAGAAGCTTTTCGTTGTCGCACTGGTGCAGGCCTATGGACGGCTCGTCGAGTATGTACAATACGCCCACGAGGCTCGATCCGATCTGCGTCGCCAGCCTTATGCGCTGCGCCTCGCCGCCGGAGAGCGTGCCGGCGCTGCGCGATAATGTCAGGTAGTCGAGACCCACGTTGCTCAGGAAGCTGAGGCGCGAATCGACCTCCTTCAGGACCTGCTGGGCGATGGCGCGCTGCTTGTCCGAGAGTACAAGGTCCTTGAAGAAGCGCTGCGCCTCTCGCACGGGCAGTTCCGAGACTTCGGCGATGTTCTTTCCTGCGATGGTGACGGCGAGCGCCTCGCGCTTCAGGCGCTGTCCGCCGCATTCCGGACAGGGGACGTCCGCCATGTAGCCCTCGTATACGGCCTTCATGGCATCGGATGTCGTCTCGCGGTAGCGGCGCTCGAGATTGGCGATGATGCCCTCGAACGGCGCGGAGAACGTGCCGGAACCTGTCTCGCGCTGGTAGTTGACCTTTATCTTTTCGCCGTGCGTGCCGTAGAGTATCACGTCAAGGGCTTCCTTTGGCAGGTCGCGCACGGGCGTGTCCAGCGAGAAATGATAGCTTTCCGCAAGAGCCTCAAGGTACATGTGCGCCATGCTGTCCTGCTCGTTGGAGGACCAGCCCGAGACCTGTATCGCGCCCTCGTTCAGAGATTTGGTCGGGTCCGGCAGTATGATGTCGGGATCGATCTTCATAAGCCTGCCGAGTCCAGCACAGGTCGGACAGGCGCCGTATGGGTTGTTGAAGGAAAACATGCGCGGCGTCAGCTCTTCGATCGAGATGCCGCATTCGGGGCAGGCGTAATTCTGCGAATACAGCGTATCCTCGCCGTCGATCACGTTGACGATGACGAGCCCGCCGCTCAGGCGCATGGCGGACTCGAGCGAGTCCGTAAGCCTTTGCGAGATATCGCTTCGAATGATCAGCCTGTCGACCACGACGTCGATCGTGTGCTTCTTCGTCTTGGCCATCTTCGGCGGATCGCTGAGCTCCACAAGCTCTCCGTCGATGCGCGCGCGCACATAGCCTTGCTTTTGCAGACTCTCCAGCTGCTTGACGTATTCGCCCTTGCGCCCGCGCACATAGGGCGAGAGTATCATGATGCGCGTGCGCTCCGGCAGCGTCATGACCTGGTCCACGATCTGGTCCACCGTCTGCTGGTGTATCTCGCGCCCGCATTTGGGGCAGTGGGGCGTGCCTATGCGCGCGTACATCAGGCGCAGGTAGTCGTGGATCTCCGTCACGGTGCCCACGGTGGAGCGCGGGTTGCGCTAGGTCGTCTTCTGATCGATCGATATGGCGGGGGAGAGCCCGTCGATCAGATCCACGTCGGGCTTGTCCATCTGCCCAAGGAACTGGCGCGCATAGGATGAAAGCGATTCGACATAGCGGCGCTGGCCCTCCGCGTAGATCGTATCGAACGCCAGCGAAGATTTGCCTGACCCCGAAAGGCCCGTCATGACGATCAGCTTGTTGCGCGGCAGGTCGACATCGATGCTCTTCAGGTTGTGTTCGCGTGCGCCTCTTATGATGATCTTGTCCTGTATCAAAGCGGGTATCCTCCAAATCACTGGGAATATCTGTGTGTGGTGCGTTCCCTTCTCTTTTTGCGGCTCTTTTCCTGTGTCGCCTGTACGCGTTCGCCCTTCAGCGCCAGCATCTGGTCGCGCAGCTTCGCCGCCTTTTCGAAGTCCAGATTGTTTGCGGCCAGCAGCATGCGTTCCTCGAGCTGTTCGATGGCCATGCGGCGTTCCTCGTCGCTCATCGTGTCGTCCGCCTTAGCATCGGCGGCGCGCGTGACCTCCATCAGCTCGCGTATCGCGCTGCGCACGGTCTGCGGCGTGATGCCGTTTTGCTCGTTATAGGCCTGCTGTATCGCGCGGCGGCGGTTCGTCTCCTGTATGGCGCGCATCATGGAATCGGTGATCTGGTCTGCGTACATGATCACGCGTCCGTCGACATTGCGCGCCGCGCGGCCAATGGTCTGTATCAGCGATGTCTCGGAGCGCAGGAAGCCCTCCTTGTCCGCGTCCAGTATCGCCACGAGCGCGACCTCGGGCATGTCAAGGCCCTCGCGCAGCAGGTTGATGCCCACCAGCACGTCGAATTCTCCCATGCGCAGCCCGCGTATCAGACGGATCCTCTCAAGCGTCTCGACGTCGGAATGGAGGTATTCCACGCGTATCTCCAGGTCGCGCAGGTACTGCGTGAGGCTCTCCGCCATCTTCTTGGTGAGCGTCGTGACCAGCACGCGCTGTCCCTGTTCCACGCAGGAACGTATCTCTCCGATCAGGTCGTCCACCTGTCCCGTGGCCGGGCGGAGTATGATCTCGGGGTCGACAAGGCCCGTGGGGCGTATGATCTGCTCGACCACCTGGTCCGCGTGCGCCATCTCGTAAGCGCCGGGCGTCGCGGAGACATAGATGATCTGGTTCGTCTTCTGCTCGAATTCGTTGAACTTGAGCGGGCGGTTGTCGAACGCGGATGTGAGCCTGAAGCCGAATTCCACCAAGGAGCGCTTGCGCGCGTAGTCGCCGTTGTACATGCCACCGATCTGCGGCACGGTGACGTGAGATTCATCGATGAACACGAGGAAGTCCTTCGGGAAGTAGTCCAGCAATGTGAACGGCGCCTCGCCGGGCTGGCGTCCGTCAAAATAGCGCGAGTAGTTTTCGATGCCGCTGCAGTAGCCGATCTCGCGCATCATCTCAAGGTCGTAATTCGTGCGCTGCCGCAGGCGCTGCGCCTCCAAAAGCCGCCCGCTCTCCTCGAGCGCCTGCGACTGATCCTTCAGATCGGCCTCGATGTTTTCAAGACAGCGGTCCAGCTTTTCCTTGGAGACCGCGTAGTGGGACGCCGGGAATATCATCACGTGGTTCATGTATCTCAGCGCCTTGCCCGTCGTGATGTCCACCTCCGCGATGCGGTCGATCTCGTCCCCGAACAGCTCTACGCGCACGGCCTTCTCCTGCGAGGCAGCCGGTATGATCTCGATGTTCTCGCCGCGCACGCGGAAGGTGCCGCGCTCGGATTCAAAGTCGTTGCGCGTATACTGTATGTCGATCAGCCGGCGCAGCAGCTCGTCGCGGTCTATGGTCATGCCTTCCCGCAGCGACACGGAGAGCCCTTCGTATTCGGACGGGTCGCCCAGGCCGTATATGCAGCTGACGGACGCCACGATGACCACGTCGCGCCGCTCCGCGAGCCAGGCCGTCGCGCTGTGGCGCATCCTGTCGATCTCGTCGTTGATGGAGGCATCCTTTTCGATGAAGGTGTCCGTCGACGGGATATAGGCCTCCGGCTGGTAGTAGTCGTAATAGCTGACGAAGTAGCCCACGGCGTTTTCCGGAAAGAATTCGCGGAATTCCGCAGCA
>SVGK01000175.1 GCA_015056395.1 Clostridiales bacterium | reverse complement strand
CGCGCATGTGCATGTCCTTGATCACGGTGAGCTTTCCCTGCGTGCCCACCGCCGCACCGACCGGCAGCTTCTTTCCCGTGCGCGGCAGGTCGATGTCCGGCACGTCGACATAGCCCTTGACCGAGCAGTCGCCGTGCGCGACCGCCAGCACGGTGCCTATGGGGCCGCCGCCCTTGATCTGCGTCGTGACCGATTCGGTATCGCCTTTGAGCATGGAGCCCATCATGACGGCCGCGGTCATCGTGCGGCCCAGCGCCGCCGTAGCGATCTTCGAAAGGTGGTGTATCTCCTTCGCGCGCGCGACCAGCTGCGTGCTCTCGATCAGTATGGCGCGCGCCTGGCCGCCCATGAGTGAAATGTGGTAGAGTCCGTCTGTGATCATCTGTTTCCTCCAAAGGCCCTGACCGCCGTGACGTGCATGCGCGCATCGTCATGCTTCGGCGGGTCCAGCCTGTATTCCCCATAGAATCGTATATCCGAAAAGCCTGCGCGCTCGAGCGCAGCCCGCAGTTCGTCCGCGGTCCAGGCGCGCTGCACGTGCCTCTCCTCAAAGCGGCGATAGCGCCCGTCCTCCTCGCGCACGAAGAACGTGAGCTCCATGGTCACCGTGCGCGCCTCATCGTCCCAGCGGTTCCACCACAGGTAGGCAACGTCCGCGCGTTCCTCGCCGAAAAAGCCGTCGCCCAGCACAGCCGAGAGCTTGTGTTCGGTAGAGACGTCGAACGCCAGCGCCCCGCCGTCCTTCAGCTGCGCGTGCGCGCGCTCGAAGAAGGCGTCCAGCTGGACGCGCTTTGTGAGATAGTTCACGCCGTCGCAGCCCGCCACGATGGCATCCACGCGCCTTGGAAGCGTGAGCCGCGCCATGTCCTGTTTGACGAACGGTATCTTAAGCCCCGCGCGGCGCGCCTTCTCCTGCGCCACGGAGAGCATCTCTTCCGAGATGTCCACGCCCGTGAGCCTGCTTACGCCCGCGCGCGCGAACTCGATCGTCATGGCGCCGGTGCCGCAGGCGCAGTCCGCAAGCGACGCGGGCCTGACGCCCGCAAGCGCCAGAAGCTCAAGGTAGTGCCCGGCCCACGCGGGATAGTCGAAGTCGCCCATCAGGCTGTCGTAAAGGCGCGCAAATTCGCCGTAGGCCGCCACGTCACACGCCCCCCAACGATAATAAGTCCGCAAAGTATATTCTATCACATCCGCTAAGAGAATGCAATGAAAATCGGCCTGAAATTCGATTGACAAAAATGCGGACGGTGGCATATAATAATGGACAGTCCATCTTTCCCATCATTTATAAGAAAGGAATGGAAACCGCGAAATGATCCGCTACATCCTGAAACGACTCGTGCTGATGATCCCGACGATACTGCTCACGTCGCTGCTCATCTTCTGGGCGATGAGTCTGACCGGCGGCGACCCGGTCATGACCATACTGCCGGAGAACGCGACCATCGAGCAGCAGGAGGCGCTGCGCGAGGAAATGGGCCTGAACGACCCGTTCTTTGTCCAGTACTTCAACTACGTCAAGGGCATACTGCGCGGCGACATGGGCGAAAGCTACGTCACGCGTATGGACGTGTTCAAGACGTTCATGAACCGCCTGCCCATGACGCTGGCGCTGGGCGGCACCGCGCTCATATTCTCGGTGATCATATCGATACCGCTGGGCATTTGGACGGCGCTCAACCAGAACACGTGGAAGGACACCGCCGGCATGGTGTTCGCGCTGTTCGGCGTGTCGATGCCCAACTTCTGGCTGGGCCTCATGCTGGTGATACTGTTCTCGCTGACGCTGGGCTGGCTGCCCTCGGGCGGCTCCGGCAATGTCAGGTACCTGATACTGCCGGCGCTCACGGTGGGGCTGGGGCTTGCGGCGCTGATCACGCGCACGACGCGCTCGTCCATGCTGGACGTGCTCAGGCAGGACTACATGACCACCGCGAAGGCCAAGGGCGCCTCGCGCCGCCGCGTGATCTACCGCCACGGCCTGCGCAACGCCATGATACCCATCGTCACGGCCGTGGGCATGCAGTTCTCGTATGTCATGACGGGCTCCGCGCTTGCGGAGAAGGTGTTCTCGTGGCCCGGCATAGGGCTTCTGGTGGCGGACTCCATCACCAAGCGCGACACGCCCATGGTCACCGGCGCGATCATACTCTGCTGCATACTGATGGCGCTGATCAACCTGGCCGTGGACATCATCTATGCCTACTGCGACCCGCGCATCAAGGCGCAGTATTCGAGGAAGGGGTGAGCCGACGTGGAGAAGAAAGCATTGAACCAAACCTCCTCCGTGGAGATCCTGAAGAAGTACCGCGGCCGGTCCATGGCGCAGGAGACGTTCCGCCGCCTTATCAAGAACCGCGGCGCCATCATAGGCGCGTGCTTCCTTCTGTTCCTGATCGTGGTGGCGGTGCTTTCGGAGTTCGTGTTCGACTATGACACGCAGATCATAGGCATGAACCCGCTGGCGCTCTACGCCGCGCCGGGGCCGGAGCACATATTCGGCTGCGACAACATGGGCCGCGACATCATGGCGCGCATATGCTACGGCGCGCGCTACTCGCTGTCCATAGGCATAGGCTCCGTGGCCATAGGCCTGTGCTTCGGCATCATACTGGGCTCGCTCGCGGGCTTTTACGGCGGCGTGATCGACAATCTGGTCATGCGCGCCAACGACATACTCTACGCCATACCCAACATCATGATCGCCGTGGTGGTCGTGAGCATACTGGGCACATCCCCCTCGTCGCTTCTGTTCTCGCTGTGCATATCGGCGGCGAGCTCGTTCACGCGCATCACGCGCGCGGCGGTCATGCAGATACGCGGACGGGAGTTCATCGAATCCGCCTACGCCATGGGGCTGCCCACGTGGAAGGTCATACTGCGCCACATCATACCCAACTGCCTCTCCCCCATCATCGTGCAGATGACGCTGGCGGTCGGCACGAACATCATCTCCGCGTCGTCCCTGAGCTTCCTGGGCGTGGGCATACCGGTGCCGCTGCCCGAATGGGGCGCTATGCTGTCCGACGGCCGCGCGTACATACGCTCCGCGCCGTGGATGTGCATATTCCCGGGCCTGGCCATAATGCTTACCGTGCTTGCGCTCAACCTGATGGGCGACGGCCTGCGCGACGCACTGGATCCGAAGCTCAAGAAGTAAGGGGGACAAGGGCATGAACGACAATATACTCGAGATCAAAGACCTGGTCGTGCACTTCGAGACCGACGACGGCGTCGTGCGCGCCATAAACGGCCTGGACATCTCCATAGGGCGCGAGAAGACGCTGGGGCTGGTCGGCGAGACCGGCGCCGGCAAGACCACCACGGCGCTGTCCGTGCTGAACCTGGTCCCAAACCCGCCGGGAAAGATCAAGTCCGGCACCATAAAGATCGATGGAAAAGACGTGCTGACCATGTCCGACGCGGAGCTTGAGAACATGCGCGGCAACGACGTGGCCATGATATTCCAAGACCCCATGACGGCGCTGAACCCGGTGATGACCGTGGGCGACCAGATCGCCGAGAGCATCGAGCTGCACCAGCACCTCTCCGGCAAGGAGGCCTTCGAAAAGGCCAAGGAGCTTTTGAAGCTGGTCGGCATCGCGGAAAACCGCGCCTACGACTATCCGCACCAGTTCTCCGGCGGCATGCGCCAGCGCGCCGTCATCGCCATCGCGCTGGCGTGCGAACCGAAGCTCCTGCTTGCGGACGAGCCCACCACGGCGCTGGACGTGACGATACAGGCGCAGGTGCTGGCGCTCATGAAGGAACTGATCGAGAGGCGGCACATGTCCATGCTGCTGATCACGCATGACCTGGGCGTGGTCGCGGAGACCTGCGACGACGTGGCGGTGATGTACGCCGGCCGCATCGTCGAGATCGGCACCGCGGACGAGGTGTTCAACGCGACGTCGCACCCTTACACGGAGGGGCTTTTCAACTCGCTGCCCAACCTGCACGAGCGCGGCGAGGAGCTGATACCCATCAAGGGCCTCATGCCCGATCCCATGGACCTGCCGAAGGGCTGCACGTTCGCGCCCCGCTGCGCCTATGCCACGCCCGCGTGCGAGGGAAAGGTGCCTGCGCTTCGCCCCATGGGCGGCACGCACTATGTGGCGTGCGACGCGTATGACGATCCCAACTTCCGGCTGAGGAGGAACCAAAATGGCTGACAGGAACGCAAAGGTACTTCTCGAGGTCGACGGGCTGACCAAGTATTTCAACACCCCCAGGGGCCCGCTGCACGCGGTGGACGGCGTGAGCTTCACGATCGAACAGGGCAAGACGCTGGGCATCGTGGGCGAGTCCGGCTGCGGCAAGTCCACCACGGGGCGCGCAATCATAAAGCTGCTGGAGCCCACGTCCGGCAGGATCGTGTTCGACGGTGAGGACATCACCCACTATTCGCGCAGCAAGATGCGCAAAAAGCGCACCGAGATGACCATGATATTCCAGGACCCGTTCTCGTCGCTGGATCCCAGACAGTCGGTCATGCAGCTGATCAGCGAGCCCATACGCGAGCACAGGCTGCTCACCTCCAAGGAGCAGATCGCCCGGCGCACGCTGGAGCTGATGGACACGGTGGGCCTCGCGCGCCGCTTCGTGAACAGCTATCCGCACGAGCTGGACGGCGGGCGCAGGCAGCGCATAGGCATCGCCCGCGCGCTGGCCGTGGACCCGAAGCTGATCGTTTGCGATGAGCCGGTGAGCGCGCTGGACGTGTCGATACAGGCGCAGATACTGAACCTGCTCAAGCAGCTGCAGAAGGACATAGGCCTGACCTACATATTCATCACCCACGACCTGAGCGTCGTCAAGTACTTCTCGGACGACATCGCCGTGATGTACTTGGGGCAGATGGTCGAAAAGGCGCCCTCGGACGACCTGTTCGCCGCGCCCATGCACCCCTACACGCAGGCGCTGCTCTCCGCCATACCCATACCGGTGGTCGGCGGCCAGAAGAAGGAGCGCCAGCTGATACGCGGCGAGATCACGAGCCCCGTGAACCTGCCCGACCAGTGCCGCTTCCTGAAGAGGTGTGACGCCTGCCAGGAGAAATGCGCGTCCTCGCCGAACCCGCAGCTGCGTGAGGTCGCGCCGGGACACTTCGTCGCCTGCCACTGCGTGTGAGATTGCCAAAAATAGTTCGATTTTTCCGCACAAACCCTTTTCACGGCGTTGAAAATCTGTTATAATGGCAATGGTAGGAGTTTGCGCAGTCAGCGCAGGCCCATCCAAATCAACAAGGAGGATGAAACCTATGAAGAAGATCCTGGTTCTCGTGCTGGCTCTGATCCTGGCGCTGGGCAGCTTCGCCGCTCTGGCCGAAGCCGTCGATCCCGCCGCGATCGAGGACACCATCACCTCCGAGGATGGCACCTATGAGGTCGCCTTCGTCACCGACGTCGGACAGCTGAAGGACAAGTCCTTCAACGAGGGCACCTGGAACGGCGTCAAGCTGTACGCCTCCCAGAACGGCCTTACCTACAAGTACTATCAGCCCGCCAACGGCGACCAGGCCACTGACGACGACCGCTACGACGCCATGAAGGCGGCTGCGGAAGCCGGTGCGAAGGTCGTTGTGGCTGCCGGCTTCATGCAGGGCACTGCGCTGGCGCAGGCGGCTGCCGATTATCCGGACGTCAAGTTCGTGTTCATCGACGGCTGGGCCTTCGACGATCTGAAGAACGTCGTGGGCGTCGCGTTCAAAGAGGAACAGTGCGGCTACTTCGCCGGCTATGCCGTCGTCAAGGACGGTTATGAGGATCTGGGCTTCG
>SVGK01000174.1 GCA_015056395.1 Clostridiales bacterium | reverse complement strand
GGAGATGCGCGTGCACATCGAAAACCTTCTGGGCATAGACGCCTTCGACATCTACGGCCTGACCGAGATCGCCGGCCCCGGCGTGTCGTTCGGCTGCATCGAGAAGAACGGCATGCACGTCAACGAGGACCACGTGATCGCCGAGATCATCGATCCGGCGACGGGCGAGCAGCTGCCCTATGGCGCAAAGGGCGAACTGGTGTTCACGACCATCACGAAGACCGGCATGCCCATGATGCGCTACCGCACGCACGACATCTGCTCGCTGGACGCAACGCCCTGCGCCTGTGGCCGCACGACGGTGCGCATGGGCCGCATCACGGGCCGCACGGACGACATGCTGATCATACGCGGCGTGAACGTGTTCCCGAGCCAGATCGAATCCGTGCTCGTGGGCATCGAGGGCATCGAACCGCAGTACATGCTGGTCGTGGACCGCGTGAACAACTCCGACACGCTTGAGGTGCAGGTCGAGATGACGGAGAACATGTTCTCCGACACTGTCTCGCACATCGAAGGCGTGCGCAAGAGCATCGTCAACCAGATCAAGAGCGTCGTGGGCATCATGACGAACGTAAAACTGGTCGCGCCGAAGTCCATCCCGCGCTCCGAAGGCAAGGCCAAGCGCGTGATCGACAAGCGCAAGCTGTGACGGGAGAGGAGGCAACCACACGTGTTTGTCAAGCAGATTTCCGTTTTTCTGGAGAACACGCCCGGTTCGCTGCGCGAGCTGACGCACCTGCTGGGCAAGAACCGCATCGACATGATGGCGCTGTCCGTGGCGGACACGCAGAGCTTCGGTATCGCGCGCATCATCGTGGTGGACGACAGCATAGACCCCGCGCTGGCGATACTGCGCACGGCGGGCTATACCGCGAAGGTCAACAACGTGGTCTGTGTGAAGGTGGCCGACGAGCCGCTGGGCCTGTGCCACGTGCTTGAGGACATCGAGCAGATCGGCGCATCGGTCGAATACATGTATTCGTTCATGCGCGCCACGGGGGACTGCGCGCTGTTGATACTGCGCCTGTCCGACCAGGACGCGAGCATGGAAAAGCTCACGGCCAAAGGCGTGGAGATGGTCAGCCAGGAAGAGATCAACGCCATGGGCTGACGCGACCGGATCGTATGACAGGGGGCTGCCTCGGATGAGGTCGCCCCTTTTATGATGGTGCGGCAGTGGTATATGTATCTGATGTTCCCATGTGAGGCTGTAACGAAACCGCACCCGCAGTGGCGGCCTCCAGGCCGCCATTTCCCCGCAACAATGACGTTCCACACGGATCATGTTCCTGGAGGATGATGGAAAAGTGTGCGCTCACGCGCGGCAGACGCCATAAACGGCGTCCCTACGGGGTCTTTGTTCATAGATTCGGGAGTGTTTGCGTATCCGGGCGAAAGGAAAGCGGACGGTACATGATTTGTCCTCACGAGAGGCCGTATCGCACCCGTAGCGGCGGCCTCCAGGCCGCCACATCTTCACGCGACCGTGTTCCTGCGGGACAACGGAAAAAAGTGCGCTCACGCGCGGCGGACGCCATGAATGGCGTCCCTACGGGAGCTTGGTTCGCAAATTCGAGAGCATTAGCGCAGCCGGGCGAAAGGAATGCGGACGGCACATGTTTTGTCCCAACAAGGGGCTGTATCGCACCCGTAGCGGCGGCCTCCAGGCCGCCACATCTGCCACCTTAGCAAAATAAATGGGCTGTCCCTTTTGAGACAGCCCCCTGTTGGTCTACAGTCAACACAGTCACTGCGCTATGCCCGTGGTGACGGATTCGCCCCAGCACCTGGGACAGCGCTGGTAGCCCGCGGAGATCACCTCGGCCAATGAGAACTCTTTGGCGGAGCTCATGCCGGAGCAGGTGGAATAGGAGTGGTAATACGTGCCGCCTTCGCTTGCGTACACCGTCATGTCGGCGCCTTCACAGCACACGGGGCAGGGAGGACGGCCGATCTCCAGCATCTTGGAGAGAGGCACCCTGCTCGCGTTCTTCATACCGGAGCAATTCTTGTCGGTGTGGTAGTACTGCCCCTTTTCCGTCGCGTAGACGTACTTCTCCTCGGTCGGCTCGGCGGCCGGGCTGGTCGTCTCGGGCGGCGTGGTCGTGGTCGCCAGGTTTGCGGAGTTCGGCTTGCAGGTGGGGCATTCCTCCTTGCCCAGTACCAGCGCCTCGGCGATGGTCACGTCGCTTGCGCCGGTCATGCCGGAGCAGGTCGGGTCGGCGTGGTAGTAAGTGCCCGTGCGCGTGCAGTACACGACCCTGCCCGCGCTTGCGCAGCAGGTCTCGCAAGCGGTCTTGCCGGCCAGCAGCGCTTCCTTGAGCGAGGCCTGGCGCGCGCCGGTCATGCCGCGGCAGTCGGACTCCGTGTGGAAGTTGACGCCGTTGTCGGTGAACCAGACCTGTATGTTGCTCTCGTCCGTGGTAGAGATGTCGACGAGCTTCGTCGCGCCCTGCACCACCTTCATGAGCTTGTCGGTGACCCGCGTCACGCAGACGGGGCACTCCTGCTTGCCCATGTCCTCGGCCTGGTCGGCGGTCACCTCCGTGCCGCCCACAAGCCCGGAGCACGTCGGGTCCGCGTGGTAGTATTCCGTCTCGGCATTGGTGTAATAGGTCGGAAGGCCGTAGCAGGTCGGGCAGGCGTACTTGCCGCGGCTCTGCGCGTTCTCGAGCGTCACGCGCGCGCTGCTCTCGTCCGCGCCGATCATGGGACACTGCTCGTTGCTGTGGTAGTAAGTGCCCGTCTGACTCGTCCAGACGAGGGAACCGGGCTGCGCCGTGGGCACGGTCATGCCGGATACGGCCGTCGCCGTGGGCTGCTCGGAGAGCTCCGGCTCGGACGTGGCCTGCAGCGTCGCCTCCGCCTGCAGCGCGATGAGTCCGGGCGTGGGCGTGGGCAGCGCGCTGCCGATCGTCCTGTCCGGGCTGTTCGAGCGCATGAGCGTGGCCAGCAGCAGTATCAGTATCACGAACCAGACCGCGGAGGCCGCAGAGATCGCAAAGCGTATCGAGGGCTCGAAGCGGTTGCGCCGCCACAGAAGGAATATGCCCAGCGGCGGCAGCAGGAACAACAGCACATAGGTCGGCCAGTCGACATAGTCGACGTAGTCGCGGATGGCCGCTAAGATGTTGCCCTGTCCGCGCCGTCCCGCGTAGTCGTCCGCGTAGCTGTCATAGGGATCGTCGTAGCCATCCTCGTAGCCATCGTCATAGCCGTCGTCGGCGTAGCCGCCGTCCTCGTAGACTTCATCCTGATAGCCGTCATCATAGCCGTCGTCATCATAGCCGTCGTCCGCGTAATCATCCGACAGGCTCGAAGAGAAGCGGCTGCTGAAGCGTCCGGAAGGTCCTTCGCGATCCTCGTAGCCCTGATCATCATAGAGATAGTCATCGCCGGTATCATCCGGTTCGTCCTTGTATCCGCCAAAGCGCAGCGATGCCATAGTCATCCACCTCTTAGGCGTGCGATAGTCGCTGATACTACCGCACAATTATTTCTATTCTATTACAAGAATACATCAAAACGTAAGAATTGTCAATCGAAAAGTGATGATTTCTCGCGTTTATTTTCAATTTTCTGCATCAGGACGCAAAAGCCATTCAAGCGCCATGCGCATGCGCAGATCCGGGTGGTCGAAGTGGCCGCCCCTGTTCTCGACGAACACGGCCTCGGCGTCGTGCGCTTCGGCGAAATCGCGCGTGAGGCGGGTGTTTGCGCCGACCGTGCCGAACAGGGGATTGCGCGAACGTTCCTCCTTGTCGCCCAACGAGAGATACACCTTTTCAGGCCATCGCGCCTTCTTGCGGGCGTATTCGATGAAGCCCGGGTACCACAGCGAGCCGGACGCGGAAGCCGCGCCGTGGAAAAGGTCTGACTCCAGTGCGGCATACAGTGCGAACAGGCCCGCCAGCGAATAGCCCATGATGTAAAGGCGCCGCGGCCTGAGGCCCCAAGCATCGCAGGCGTCGGGTATCAGGCGGTCGGTCAGGCGCTTCAGGTGCGCGCTCCCGCCGCCCGTACTTTCGCCGCCCCGGGGGAGTGCGCCCGGCCAGGGCGTCAGGTCGCGCTCCCAGTCGAAGCCGTCGATCACCACAAGCGATGCGTTCCGTTCCGTGCAGACCGGGGCGAGGTAGGCGCCGAGCGCTTCGTCGCCATGCGCGATCACGAGAGGCGCGTCGCCGTATTCGGCGTATGCGCGCAGCATGAGGCCGCCTTCGGCGGCGATCGTTTTCATTTGAAAAGCACCTTCGCCGAGTAGATCTCGTCGGTAAAGAACGTGTGGTAAACCTCCTCCAGACGCGCGCGGATGTACGCGTCGTCCGTGCGGCTTCCCTCGGACACGGTCATGATGCGGAAGTCCACGTCATAGAGGTTCAGGCGTATGCCCGTCATGCGGCAACCGTTCCGCTCATAGAACGCGATGCGCCGCAGCGCCACGGCCCTGTCCGCATCGGTTCCCATGCAGTCCGGGTCCTCGACCTCAAGAAACACGGGCGCGCCGCAGGACTGCTCCCTGACGATCCTCAGTATGTGGCCGCCGAAGCCCATATCCTGTCGGTCGGGCAGCACGGCCAGGAAGTCTATGAGCCTGCCGCGCCGCGGGTCGGCGAACGCAGTGAGCACATAGCCGGTGAACTGCCCGTCCACCATGAGCATTTCCGTCGAATAGAGTCCCTGTTCCGTCAATGTTCGTATAAGCCGGAGCGGCTTGACCTCGCGCAGGTCGAACTGCCTTTCGATCCAGCTGTAGACCAGATCGAGCTGTCTATCGTTCGCTTCTGTCAGTTCAAGCTTCATCGTATCATAGCTCCATAAGTCTTGGTATGATGTTCCCGTCTTCGATCGTGACGACGGCGTAGCGGCCGTCCTTGAGCGCGCCGGGGTTGACCAGCAGCACGCTGCCCGCCCATTCGACATCGGGGCGGTGCGTGTGCCCGTACAGCGCGAGCGCGACGCCTTTCTCCTCGGCATAATAGCTGAGCCGGCTCAGGTCATAGCGTATCGACGGGAACACGTGTCCGTGCAGGGCCAGCAGCTTCACGCCGTCGAAATCGAGCACGAGTTCGCGCGGCGCTTCCATGTCGAAGTCGCAGTTCCCGGCGACATAGTACACGGGCATGGGGAGGGAGGCCTTCAGCTGTTTCGCCTCGGCCATGCCGTCGCCCAAGTGGATCACCGCGTCGAAGCGTTCCCGTTGGGCGGTCTCGGCGAACTGCCTTGTGCGGAACGCAGCACCGTGGGAATCGGACACCACGCCCAGCCGCGTCATTCCTCCGCCTCCAGCTGCTCAAGCAGCGCCCTGATCGCCGCGGCGCGGTGCGAGACGCGGTTCTTCGCCTCGGGATCGGCCTCGGCGAACGTCACGCCCAGGTCGTTCGAGAGGAACAACGGGTCGTATCCGAATCCGCCCTCGCCGCGATACTCGCGCAGTATCTCGCCGTCGCAGCGGCCGTATACGATGATGGGCTCGTGCCCGGGCCTGCACAGCGCGATCGCGGCGCCATAGTGGGCGCGGCGGGGCTCCGGCACGTTTTCGAGCTCTTTGAGCAGCAGCCGGTTGTTGGCCTCGTCGTCGCCGTGCACGCCGCAGTAGCGCGCGGAATGCACGCCGGGCCGCCCGCCCAGCGCTTCGACGCACAGTCCGGAGTCGTCCGCAAGCGTCGCGCAGTGCGCGACGTCCATCAGCGCCTGCGCCTTGAGCAGCGCGTTCTCCTCGAAGGTCTCGCCCGTCTCGTCGACATCCAGCGTCAGGCCCATCTCGCGCATGGTCACCACGTCGAAGCGGTCACCGAGCATCTCGCGCAGCTCGCGC
>SVGK01000173.1 GCA_015056395.1 Clostridiales bacterium | reverse complement strand
GACCGCCTCGCCGCGCTTCGGAGCACATCATACAGGGCGGCAACCACGCGCAGTTCGGATGCTATGGCGAACAGCGCGGCGACGGCGCCGCCGCGGTCACGGCCAAAGCGCAGCAGCGCGAGACGATCGATGCGATACTTGCGGCCATAGGCGCGTGAACGATACATTCGGCAATGACGCGGGCGAGACAGGTCTCGCCCCTACGGCGGCATCCCATGGCGTTGCACGAACGGCGATGCCGTCCAACGCCCGCCTCCCATTTGCCCGATCCCCGTCCCACACGAAGACGCGCCGGCGGTATCTGCACCGCCGGCGCGCGTTCATACTGTTCCGAATCGTCACTTGGTCTCGTAGCTCAGCCCGGTCATGATCTGGTCGAACGCCTGATACAGCGCATCGTCGTCGACATAGTCCTCGGCGGACTCGCCCCTGTTGATCATGTGCACCGCGATGCACCTCTCCCCTACGGGCACATAGGCGATCAGCTCCTGTGCATATTCAAGGCTGTCATCGGCCTCTTCCTCGCCTTCTGCAGCAGCCTCTTCGGCAATCGCTTCTCCCTCGGCAGGCGCTTCCTCTCCGGCAGACGCTTCTTCCTCGGCGGGCGCTTCCTCCTCGGCAGGCACTTCCTCTTCGGCAGGCGCTTCTTCCTCGGCGGGCGCTTCCCCGGCAGCCGCCGCTTCGCTCTCGGCAGCCGCTTCGTCCACGGCCTCCTGCGCCTGGGCGATGGTCTGCGCCAGCAGCTCGGGGTCGACGGTCGTGGTCATGCAGAGCACATCCTTGTCTGCCACGGTGACGGTCCTGATCTCGGAGACATCATAGCCCTCGATCGATGCGTAGACCGAGTGGATGTAATCCGCGTTCTCCTGCGCCTTGTTGGGATAGCCGTTCACGCTGACGGAGTCAATGAAGCTCTCTCCCTCGGGCGTGTAGGTGAAGCTCTTGACGTTCTCGTCCGAAGGCGAGGCCGTCTCCTCAAGCGTATAGCCGTCGACGTCCGCCACCTGGCCCAGCTTGAAATACCTGGGGTTGTTGCCGGTGCCGCCGTTGATCAGTATCGAATGCTCGCCCTGCGCCTGCGGCACGCCGTCCACCATCTTGAGCGACCCATCGGAATACAGCGTGTTCATCAGCACGAAGGCCAGTATCACGACCGCCGCGATCGCGCAGCTGATGATGATCTCCTTCTTGGTCAGATAGGGCTTCTTCTGCACCGTCTTGCGGTAGCCCTTGGATCTCGCGCTCTTCTTGGAAGCCATTGGGGTGTGTCAGTCCTTTCTGTTCTGTTATTTGACAGAAACATTATAGCACAGAGCATCTCAAATTGCACGTACTTTTTAAAGCGAATCATGGCCATTAGTTTTTGATGAGCATGGCCTCGACGAAATCAATGGTTCGTCCGCCGTTGCCACTGCTGGAATACCAATAGAAGAGAAGATCATCCTTGACCATATAGTTGCCTCCCGGTCCAGTTCTACCGTCCCTGCAAATATACGTCCATCCTTCCTCTTCATGCTTTCCTGCTATTTGATAATCTATGTCATAATATGCGTTATCGCTGAACTGCACATATGGATATACGCCATCAACGCTGTATATTCCATCATCCGGCCATTCTATTCTTACGTGATTGATCACAGATCCGTCGGCATACTGATACTCCGCTGCCATAACATCTTTTATCGCATCCCAGCACGTGATCGTCCCGCTCCGCACCTCGGCGCTGGCCGTGCCGTCGATATACTTGCCACCCGACTTGGTCATGCCCAGCGCATTGGCCATCGTTTCCGGCTTAAAGCCGAGATAGTCCATGAGGTCGATGCGCCCAGAAGCCTCATCGTCCTGCACGACCTTCAGCGTAAACGACGCTGTCAGACCCGTGTCCGTAGTCGCGGTGATCTTCGTCGTTCCCAGCGCGATCACGGACACCATGAAACTGCCGTCGCCATAGTCTTCGATTCGAGCAACGTCTTCGTTTGAACTGATGACCGCGCACTCATGGTCTTCCCAGTACTCATAAGATTCATCGGTTTCAGGAATAAGCACGATATACATATCAACGTACTCGCCATATTCGGTAAACCATGCGTCTCTGGCGTCTACGCCGTATGTCAGCGTTCCGCCTATCTTCGTGTCCTCATATCCCGCCCATGGATCGAGTTCCTCGTCCTCATCGTCATCGTAATCCTCTTCATCAGATCCGACGTACTTCATGTACCAGAATTCCATCCCCGTGGGCATGTATGCGGAGCCCCTGAACGTAAAACCTTTCTTCTTCGCAAACGTCTCAGCGGCTGAGCCGGTCTTGCCGTATATGACGAGCCCGCTGCAGCCCAGGAACGCATCGTCCGCGATCGTCCTGACAGAGGCCGGTATCGTGATCGACTTGAGCGAGCTGTACGCAAAGGCCCTTGCACCGATCGTCTGCACTTTGCTGTCGAGCACGACCGATTCGATGCTCGTATTCCGGTAGAATGCCTCGGCCCTGATCTCCACAAGCGCGTCGGGCATGGTCAGCGTCGAAGCCGACGCGGCACAGCAGAACAGAAGCATGAACATCACCAGTACCACGGAGATCCCTCTCGTCATCAGAACCACTCCTTATCGTATAATTTCCATCATCATATCATGTATGCAATCATATGTCAACGCTCATATTCGATATCTCCCACTTGAAATCCCGCCCGTTCCCCCTTATAATGATACGGAATGCGAACCGACGCACAAGGAGATGATCCCCCTTGGCCTTCCTGACCATAGACTGCTATTCCCATGTGCTGATGACCGAGATGCAGGTCTCCGCGATACTGCCGGATGAGACGCCCGCGCCGTGGCGCACGCTCTATCTGCTGCACGGACTGTCGGACGACCATACGGCCTGGATGCGTCAGACGTCCATAGAGCGCTACGCGAACGAGCGCGGGCTGGCCGTGGTGATGCCCTCGGCGCACACCAGCTACTACACGGACATGGCGCTTGGGCTCAAGTACTTCACCTACATCGCCCGCGAGCTGCCGCGCGTGATGCGGCAGATGCTGCCGGGGCTCTCGCACGACCGCAGGGACAACTGGGCGGCCGGGCTCTCCATGGGCGGCTACGGCGCGCTCAAGTGCGCGCTGCGCGCGCCGGAGACGTTCTCGATGGCCGCGTCGCTGTCCGGCGGCGTGGACCCGGCGCGCCGCACGGCGGACGACCCGGCGCGCAGGCCGTTCTGGGAGGACATATTCGGCCCTCTCGGCGCGATACCCGGCTCGTCCAACGACCTGTTCACCGCCGCGCAGCAGCTGAAGGACGCGCCCGAACGCCCGCGCCTGTGGATGTGGTGCGGCACGGAGGACTTCCTGTACCCCTACAACGTCGCGCTGCGCGACCGCCTGTACGCGCTGGGCTACGACCTGACCTATACGGAATCGCCCGGCAGCCACCAGTGGAAGTACTGGGACCGCGAGATCGTGCGCGCGCTCGACTGGTTCATCGCAAAGAGGGAGGAGATGTGACATGGCGCTCATACAGGTCGACCTGCCTTCGAAGGCGCTGGGCATGATGCAGGCGGTCAGCGTGATACTGCCTCAGCTCCCCTCCGCCGACGCACCCGCACACCGCTTCCCGGTGTGCGTGCTGCTGCACAACCTGTCCATGAACCACACGATATGGCCGCGCATGACGGGCATAGAGCGCTACGCCGCACGCCTGGGGCTGGCCGTGGTGATGCCGGATTCGCTGCTGTCGAGCTACGCCGACATGGCGCACGGCGGCAGGTACTTCACTTATATCGCCGACGAGCTGCTGCCCGCCATGCGCCGGCTGTTCCCGCTGAGCCTGGCGCGCGAGGAGACCATGATCGCCGGCTGCTCCATGGGCGGCTACGGCGCTATCAAGATCGGCCTGAACCGTCCGGAGACGTTCGGCACGATAGGCAGCCTGTCGTGCGGCTACACGTCCATCACCACGTTCATAGGCCGCAAGGACGACCGCGGGCTGTCCCTGCAATATCTGACGTTCGAAGAGGACGGCCTGGCGCGCGAGAGCGCCGACACCGCCGAGAAGGCGCGCAGACTGGCGCGCGGCGAAGGGCCCGCGCCGCGCATATTCATAAGCTGCGGGAGCGAGGACAGGATACTGCTGGAGAACGCGCGCGAGGCGCGCGACTTCTTCTCCGCGATACCGGGCGACCCGTTCGACTTCGTATACGAGGAGCATCCCGGCGGGCACAACTGGACCTACTGGGACAGTCACATCTGCGACTTCTTCCGCTACGCGGGCTACGCGGAGCGCGCGGACACGATATTCTGAGGTGAAAAGCACATGAGGATCACGGGCACGATCAGCCACGGAAAACACTTAGGCCACAGGCTGGGCTTCCCCACGGCGAACATCGCCGCGGACCATCCCCTGGCGGAGGGCGAAAGGGGCGGCGTGTATGCGGCCGTCATAAGCATCGAGAGGATCGAGGGGCCCCTTGCGTGCATGGTGAACATAGGCCGCCATCCCACCGCGCCGGAGGGCCCGCCCACCATCGAGGCGCACATACTCGATTTCGACGAGGATGTGTACGGAAGGCGGGCCGTGCTCGAGACGAAGGCGTTCATCAGGCCTGAGCGGAAGTTCGAGACGCTCGATAAGCTGGTGGAGCAGCTGGAGCGCGACAGAGAAGCGGTCAGGAATATGGGATTGGTATGAACGCGGGAACGCAAGCAGGGCTTTCCATTGTGGAAAAGCGCGTTATGGGCCTGCACGATCGTCTGCTCGACAAGCACAGACCGAGTCAACGGAAGGACCCGGCACCAAACCAGTGCCGGGTCCTTTGCATTATATCGGTCAGAGATTTATTCCGCGTTGTCCGCCGTGACGGCCTGCGCCGCCGTGCGGCCGGAGACGAAGATCTCGACGATGGCGTTGCCGCCCAGGCGGTTGCCGCCGTGGATGCCGCCGGTGACCTCGCCTGCTGCGTACAGGCCGGGGATCACGGCGCCGTCCGCGGTCAGCACGTGCCTGGAGGTGTCGACCACCACGCCGCCCATGGTGTGGTGCGTGGAAGGTGCCATCAGGCGGATGGTCATCACGGTGTTCTCAAGGTCGTAGGACTCGACGTTGTAGCTGCCGTCCTCGTTCATCTCGACGTTGCCCACGGTGCGGGAGGCGATGGCCTTGCCGACGTCGGGGTACTCGCCCTGGCCCATGACCGCCATGTCGTAGGCCTTGATGGTCTCGATCACGGTGTCGGGGTCGGCCGTGACGCCCAGCTGTTCGAACAGCTCGGGCAGCTCGGCGATGGTGCGGCGATAGTAGCGGCCCTCGAAGTCGCCGTCCGCCAGCTGCGTCGGCGCGGGCATCATCTGCTCGACGTTGTAGAACTCGAGGAACACGCCCTTGGTGCCGTTCACTTCCATGCCGTTCCTGAACTCGGCCAGGGACAGCACGTCGCGCTCGGAGCCCTCATCCACGAAGCGGTGGCCGGTGGTGGGGTTGATCCAGCAGGCGTAGTTGCCGCCGCCGAACGCCAGATTGCCGTTGTCCACCCAGGAGATGGGCATCAGCTGCGTGAAGCCCAGGCCCGTGACCGCCGCGCCGGCTTCCTGCGCCATGACGATGCCGTCGCCCACCTGGGAGGAGCGGTTGGTGGTCTTGGTCGCGGTGGAGAGGTACTCCTCGGACCAGTAGACGTTGTGCTCGAGCACCATGTCGATGTTGGCCGCATAGCCGCCGGTCGCCAGTATGACGCCCTTGGCCGCGTTCGCGGTCACCTCGGTGCCGTCGTAGCGGGTCGCCTTCACGCCGACCACGCGGCCGTCCTCGACGATCAGGCTGTTCGCGGTGGTGCGCAGCATAATCTGGTTGGCCTCGTTGGCGTTCAGCAGGGTGGTCATGGGCGCGGCAAAATAGCTGCCCCAGCGGCCCATCTCGGGCTCGCCGT
>SVGK01000172.1 GCA_015056395.1 Clostridiales bacterium | reverse complement strand
GTCATAGAAGTCGCCGCCGACCTCCTTGGCAGGGTCCATGCTGGCGTAGAGGTCGAACTCCGTGCGCTACGGGAAGGCCGGAAACTGCCTCGGCAGCGCTGAGGCCTGTATCTGTGCCGCCATGTTGAGCTCGGTGTCGACGTGCTCCCGCTCGGCGGTGACCTTCATGAGCCTGTCGGCGCCCTCCACGACGCGGTCCTGCATGGACCGTATCTCGTGGTACAGGTCGCCGATCTCGTCATCGGCGCGTATGGGCAGGTCGATCACGCCGGCTCGTGGCGCGCCTTCCGCCCCCCACGTCGAAGCCCGTGGTCCTCTCGGCCAACAGCTTCAGGGGCTTCGTGGCCAGCCTGCGTATCAGCAGCATGCTCACGAACATCGCCGCGAGCGTGAACGCCGCGACGAACGCCGCGCTGTTGACCAGGAACCAGCGGCGCTCACGGACCACTTCGTTCATGTCGATGTCCACGCCCACCTTTGCGACCAGCGCGACATCTTCCGCCTAGCCGTCCACGTAAGGCTCGCAGGCCGTGCAGAGCCACCGGCCCTCATACTCATAGATGGTGGGCGGCACGAGATCGTTCCCCCGGTACCGGGCAAAGGCCGCAAGGGGCTCCTCCGCCGTGCCGATGATGAACAGGTCCTCGTCCGGGTCCGCCAGCCTGTAGGTCACGCCGTCCGAGACGTATTGTATGTACACGCCGGTGATGTCCATCACCGACCGGGCCCTGCTCAATGACTCCGCAAGGCTTCGATATTCGAGAAAGAGGTTGGCCGCGTTCCCGTTCGGCGCCGCCCATCATCCGTCCGGGTCGAAGTCGTCCATCTCATACCAGACCGGCGGCTGGCGGCGCATCCATTCCTCGATGATGGACGCATCCTGCGCCGCCTCGGCCCTGCGGCGCACCTCTCGGAATCCATCCGTGTCGATCATCTCGCGCAGGTGCATGACGTAATAGGGCGCGATATAGCCGTTCGCCACCTCGCGCGCGGCGCGCTGGGTCTCCTCCCGGTAGAAGCTGTCCACCTTGCGGCAGTAGACCCTGTACGTGATCGCCACCAGCCCCAGCGAGACCAACAGTATGCAGGCGATCAGCATGGCGTTCATCTTGGCGCCCAGCCCGAACCGGCGCCCCGTTTTCTTCATGCCCTCACCGCCTTTCGCCTGTCGTAAAACCCCGTTCATATAATACAACACGATGTCTTTAAAAATCAATCCCGAATAACATGAAAACAGTAACGTCGGCATTGATTTTTGCATACGGGTGCTATATAATTGGAACCGTCATACTGACGCACGGGAGGTGCAGGCATGCGGTTGATGACCGTCGAAGCGACCCTTGAGAACATCAGGCCGGTCACGGATTTCGTCAACGAACAGCTTCAGGCGCTGGAGTGCACGCAGCACATCCGCGTCCAGATGGACGACATCAGCTACGCTTATCAGAATGGCCGAAACATACTGACCATACGCAAGAAGATATGACGGAGCACATACATGGGAGGACGACGGCAATGTCATCGACTGAATATATAAGGAAGGGCGATGCTCTCTGCGTAAGGCACCATGGCCGTCTGGATACCGCGACATCGCCCGTGCTGGAACGCGAGCTTCGGTCGCAGATCGACGGCGTACGGGAGGTCGTGATGGATTTCGCGCATGTGGGATACATCACCTCAGGCGGGCTGCGCGTGCTGCTGGCGCTCGAACAGCAAACTTTCTGGGCATTCCCTACGACACGAGCCGCATATTCTGGCGCAAGAGCCTGGCGCTCTACCTTGGACACCGCGGACGAAGACAGGATAGACGAAGTGGAGGCAAAGGTGAAGATCGTCGGATTCACGCGGATGATGCGCCGCGAGATCCGCCGCGGCGGCCTGGACAACGAGGACGGACGGGATATGATCGAAGCGTGCCGCGCCGGGCTTGCGCAGCTGCTGCCCCGCGTGGACACATTGGTGTTCTGACATGATGGACGTGCAAAGCATGGACCTGCACATGCACTCCACTGTCTCCGACGGCACGGATGCGCCTGAGGAGCTGCTGGGATGTGTGCGGCGCGCGGGTATAGGACTGTTTGCGCTGACCGACCACGACGCAGTGAAGGGCTGCCTGAGGATCCGAAGGGCGCTCGCGCCCGGCGATCCGCGTTTCCTGAACGGCGTGGAATTCTCGTGCCGGGACGAGGACGGCAAGTACCACATATTGGGCTATGGCTACGACCCGGACAGCCCCGCCATACGCGCCGTCGTCGACGAGGGGCACAGCCTGCGCATGAAGAAGGTCGCCGCGCGGCTGGATTTCATACGGGAGAAGTTCGGCTTCACGTTCCCCGAAAAGGAGGTCCGGATACTGCTCTCACTGGAGTGCCCCGGCAAGCCCCACATCGGGAACCTGATGGTGAAGTACGGCTACGCCAGGACCAGGGATCAGGCCATCAGCGAATTCCTGGACCGGGCGAGGTTCCCCACGGCATATGTGCGCCCGGAGACGGCCATAGAGGGCATACTCAAGGCGGGCGGCATACCCGTGCTGGCCCACCCGGCCTATGGCAGCGGGAACGAACTGATACTGGGCGATGACATGGAGCGCCGCCTGCGCAAGCTGATCGGCTTCGGCCTGAGGGGCGTGGAGGCCTACTACTCCGGCTTTACGGCCAGGCTGGTGGCCGAGACGCTGTCCTTCGCGGAAAAGTACGGCCTGTACGTCACCGCCGGCAGCGATTACCACGGGAAGAACAAGCTGGTCTCGCTCGGCAACACGCACCTGCGCCTTGACGACGGTCAGGCGATGCCGAAGGGGCTCGAGCGCTTTTTGGAGGATGTCGATCTGCGGTGAGCATGGCGCGGGAAGATCGCGGGACGGCCCCCCGTAGCAGCGGCTATCAGCCGCCACACCCCACGGACACATGGGGCATGCGGGCGCGCCAAGGTGTCCCTACGGGAGGGCGGTTCGTATGATGCGCGGGAAGGGAACGCAGGCTCGACCGAATACGTCGGTCGGAGGACGCGCAACGCATTGGATCGCGCCGTAGGGGCGCCGCTTGCTGCGCCCCGTTCCGCCTGAACTATGTCATATATCGTCCCTGCGGCGCATTCGGGGCTGTACGATCTACGACAGCGCAGGCCGGACTTGCCCATGACCGTACCGGGCCCCCGCGATGCCGATGCAGGATGCTTGTCTTATGGGCACGGGCACGCGGACGCCCTGTCAGGCGTCGTCGCGGAGATGACCGCTTGTCCTGACACCTCTCTGCCACTGAAAAGATCCGATCAGGCGGACAGCCTGACCGGATCCTTTCATATCTCCATGCTGTGACAGGCGGCGCGCGGAGGCTCACAGGCCTGCGATCACGCTGTCCGCGAACGCCTCCGCCGTCATCTCGCGCGGCTTGTTGCCCGCCGCGTCCAGCGCCTTTTCAAGCTGCGCGGCCTTCTCCGTGCGGGCGATGTGCTTAAGCATCATCACCGCCGCGCGCAGCAGGCTCGCGGGGTTCGCGAACGCGCCGCGGCCCGTTTCGATCATGCGCGGCGCGGAGCCGTGTATCGCCTCGAACATGGCGTACTGGTCGCCTATGTTCGCGCTGCCCGCCGTGCCTACGCCGCCCTGTATCTGCGCCGCCTCGTCGGTGATGATGTCGCCGTAGAGGTTCGGCAGCACGAACACCTGGAAGCGCGCGCGGTCCTGTACGTTGACCAGCTTCGCCGTCATGATGTCGATGTACCAGTCCTCTGCCTCGATCTCCGGGTACTCCTGCGCGACCCTGTGGCAGATCTCGGAGAAGCGGCCGTCGGTCTTTTTCATGATGTTCGCCTTCGTGACGATGGCCACGCGCTGCTTGCCGTTCTTGCGCGCATACTCGAACGCGGCGCGCGCGATGCGCTCCGTGCCCGGGAACGTGGTCACCTTGAAGTCCATGCACAGCGTGTCCGGTATCTCTATGCCGCGGCTGCCCAGCACGTACTCGCCCTCCGTGTTCTCACGGTAGAACGTCCAGTCGATGCCCTCCTCGGGCACGGACACCGGGCGCACGTTCGCGTAGAGGTCGAGCTCGCGGCGCATGGACACGTTCGCGGATTCCATGGTGCCGCCCTTGGGCGTCTCGGTCGGCCCCTTGAGCACCACGTCGCAGGACTTGATCTCGTCAAGCACGTCGTCGGGTATGGACTTGCCCACCGCCATGCGGTTCTCTATGGTCAGGCCCCTGATCTGCTTCAGCACGATGGAGTCCGCCCCGATCTCGTCCTTCAGCAGCGCCTCGAGCACGCGCGTGGATTCCCTTGAAATGATGGGGCCGATGCCGTCGCCGTCAATCACGCCGATCGTGACCACGGGCAGCGCCGCATAGTCCTTGGGCGGCGGCACGTCGCGCATGCGTTCGGAACGCGCGATCTGCTCCTCAAGCAGCGCACGGAAATGGTTTACTGCGGAATCGATATAGCTCTGCATATGTGATGTACCTCCTGATAGTTAGGAGTGAGGAGTGAGGAGTTAGGAGTTTGATGGCTCCGTAACCCTTGCGTCCTTCTCCTGCGTTCATTATTTATTCTTTGTTGCAAGTCTAAAAATGAGGTCGTCGGACTCTGAAGTAGAGCACGGACCAACAGCGGTTTTAACAGCAAGAGAACAATGCGTAGTACCTCGACCGGCCGCCATCCTTGACGAACCTCCTCCTGTCTGCTTGTAAGGTATCACGGCGACGGGTGAGAGGTTGGAGACGGGACCTTCTCCCGCCGCCGTGAACTCAAGCTTAGCAGACAGGAGGAGAACCCTCAAGGACGCTGCGCGCCGCGCTTGCGCGCGGTGGCTGTGCTGTTCGTAATCCAATGGGTCACGTCAGCTCGGGGATCAAGGTTGGTGAACAGCGGATAACTCAATGTTCTATCGCGGAGACGGCGTCAAACAACGACGCCGCTCCGGTCGAGGTCAGTGCGGACCTATACTGTGGAACGGGTCATTTACCAGAACCAATGATCGGCACGGCCTACCGTCTCCTTTAAATCAAAGAAATCGTGCAACGATTTCCACCACAATTGTTCATTATTCATTATTCATTGATCATTATTCTCCGACCGCTCTCCTGACCGCGTTCCTTATGTGCTGGCGTATCATCTCGACCGCCGCCTGTTCGTCCCTGGCCGCGACGGCCTCGAATATCTCCTTGTGCTCGCGCACGGAGTTGGCCGCGCCCTCGGGCGTCTGCAGCGCGTTGCGGCGGTACTGCTGTATCTTCTTGTGCAGCGGCGTCAGCGTGTCCTTGAGCACGATGCTGCCGCAGCCGGAATAGATCACGTCGTGGAAGCGCCCGTCCAGCGCCTTCAGGTGGTCCACGTCGCCGCGGGACAGGTAGAACTCCTGGAAGTCGACCGCCTCCTTGAGCTCCTTCAGGTTTTCGTCGGTGGCGTTTTTGATGAAGCCGACCACCGCCAGCTCCTCTATGCGCAGCCGGATCTCCGACATGTCACGGTAGTCCTTCGGCGTGATGCCCAGCACCATGGTGCCCTTGGGCGTGTCCTCGACCAGATGCTCCTGGAACAGCCTGCGCAGCGCCTCGCGCACGGGCGTGCGGCTGACGCCCAGCTCGCTGCACAGCTGCATCTCCGTCACGATCTCGCCGCGGCGGTACTTACCGCTCAATATGTCCGCTTCGAGGTGTTCGAACACCTGGTCGGACAGCGATACCGTCTTGTAATCCATATTACCCATCCCCCTCGTCAAAGCCTTCTGTACTTGCCCTGGGACAGCTCTTCGATCTTCTCCTCGAGCTCCTCGGTGGAGAGAGACGTCTGGCGGCCTTCGGCGTATTCCTCGTCGATCCACTCCTTGAGCTTGACGACCAGCGGGTCCTTCTTCTCCAGCGCCTGATCGCCCTCGAGTCCGTAGGTGTCGTTGATCCAGTAGGCGATGCCCGCAAGACCGCT
>SVGK01000171.1 GCA_015056395.1 Clostridiales bacterium | reverse complement strand
TGTACGTGCACAGCAGCTGCTCGCCCGATTCGGCGTAGTAGGTGGCGACGGCATAGTCCTTAAAGCCCACCCAGGCCGTGGGGAAGCCGTAGCCGCCGGAGAACAGCGACGTGTTCGACGAAGTGATGAACTGAGCCGACGCCTCGCCGTCCCGTATCGTGATCTCGTAGAGGCCCAGCGTCACCAGGTCACCGCCCGCCCCGATGTCCTCGGGCGCCGTCAGCGTGATCAGCAAAAGCCTCTCGCCGTCCGTGAGTATCGAGGACGCGATGTCCGAATAGTCGCCCGTGTCGATCTCCACGTTCAGCGGATAGATCTCCGGCGCCTGTGCGCCGACCTTGTGCACGTACAGCGTCGTGAGCGAATACGTGATCATGTACAGCTCGTCGCCCAGACCGCAGAAGGACGAGATCGGCTCGTTGAAGTCCTGTTCGGATTCGAACGATGTCGTCGCCATGAAGTCGCCGTAGTTGGCGCCGACGACGTATTCCGCCGCCGCGGGCTCCGTCTCCGTCTCCGCCTCTTCCTCGCCGAAGGCGGGAAGGACAAAGGACAGGGCGAATGCGATGATGAGAAGCATTGAAGTGAGTCGTTTCATGGTACACCTCTTGAGATGATTAAGAATTCAGAATTCAGAATTAAGAATCGATGGCCGGGAGGGGGATGCGGGACGGAGTCGTGGGGACGCCGTTTGTGGCGTCGGCCCTGTATACATTGAGCCACACGCAAAGTCACGGTCGAAGAACAAAAGGCCCGAGCCTGCCGTAGGGACGCCATTCATGGCGTCCGCCCGGTCATTGCGACATGTGCAGAGCTTCGGTCGAAGAACGAAAACCATCGACATGCCGTAGAGGCGCCCCATGGGGCGTCCGCGTACTCCGTCGATCGGCGGTCACCAAAGGAACGGGGGCGCAGCAAGCGGCGCCCCTACGGCGAGATATCGATGCAGTTCGTCGCCCGTCGTCCTGTATCGACCGCAGGTCACGCGATCGTTCCTCGCCTGACCCGCACCCCGACCTCGAACCAAGGCTATTCACTGTTCACTGTTAACTGTTAATTGTCAACTGTCTCAGTGTCCGTGTCCCTCTTCTTCCTCGGTCTCTTCCTCGGCCTCTTCCTCCTCGACCTCTTCGCCGTCCTCCAGCGACGTCCAGTCCTCCTCGGCGCTGCTGCCCGCGTATACGATCACGGACATGCCTATGCGCGTCTCAGGGGTGGCTTCGAAGCCGATCAGCGCGCTGTAGCGCGCCATGCTGTTCGAGGAGGAGGCCGCCGCGGCGTTGTTGTCCGTCGTGGCGGTGGAGGTGTCCACGTGCGAAATGCTCTGGACCGTGCCGGTCGTGCGCAGCCGCCCGTCGGAATCCCAGTCGTATTCGATGTCCACGGTGTCGCCCTCGTGAATCGCGTCCAGATCCAGCTCGCTCACGAGCACCTCGATCTGCAGCGTGCCCTCGGGATAGATCGTGACCAACTTCGCGTTCTTGTCCACGGAGCTGCCGGGCGTGGCGTCCACCGTGGCGACGATGCCGCTGACGTTCGAGACGATGGTGTTGTCCATGGCGAACAGGCCGTCCAGGTTGCCCTCGACGGTCTCGAACAGCAGTTCGCCGCGCTCGACCGTGTCGCCCTCCTTGACGTGCATGCGCAGCACGCTGCCCGTGCCCTTGATCGCCACGGCGGTGTTCTGCTGCACGGTGCCGCGGCCTATGCGCGATTCGTTCGTGTAGCTCTTCGAGCGGTAGATCGCCACGGTCTCGCCCATGTACAGGTCGCCGCCGATCACCTCGAGCTTGAACGGCGTGTTGCCATTGTCGTCCAGGTCGGCCACACTGGTCACGACGGCCGTGGCCGTGTGCGTGCCGTCCTTCACGCACGAGATGTACACCGTCTCGCCGATGTGCACATAGCGCGTGGAGCTGGAGTTGTAGGCCTTCTCATTGTCGGCGGAGATGATGTAGCGATGCGTCGGTTCGATGTAGACCAGGCCGCCGTAGCGCTCCTCTATGCCCTCGGCCGCGTCGCCCGGCTTGGCGAACACGCCGGAGATCGTGCCGTCCGTGGTCGCGTAGACCTTCGTGGTGGCCAGCGTCGCCACGGGGTCGCCCAGCGCCACGGGCTGTCCGGCGCGCACTTCCATCTTGTCCACGATGCCGCCGAAGGGCGCGGATATCGCGCGCACCTCGCCCGCGACGACATGCCCGTCGAATGTCACCTCGGCCAGCGCCGCGCCCGTGAGGAGGAGCGCCGCCAGCACGGCCGCCAGTACCCTGATCGTACGCTTCATTGTTCTTCCTCCGTTTCCCTGTCGTTCCCAAGTGTGTCATAGGGCCTTTCGAGCAGGTCCGCCGTGCCGGTGTACACGTCGTAGGCGTACATCTCGCCGGTGGCGCTGAGCGGCAGCGCGTACTCTTCGCCGTCCACATTGACGGAGAGCGCGAACGCGCAGCCCTGGTGCGCATACGACATGGACACGGTGTAATCGAACTTGCGCGTGGACACGCCGGACATCTTGAGCTCGGTGTACTTCGTGCCGCCCGTGAAGCCGCCCGTGGGCAGCGCGATCACGTCGTCGCCTATGCGAAGCACCAGATAGCTGATGCCGGAATTGCCCAGGAGCTTGAGCACCTCGCCGTTGAAGTGCCATTGGTATTCGTGATCGCCTGTCAGCTCGGGCTCGGGCACCGCGGTGAGCACCACGGTGTCGTCCGTGCGCACCGCCATGCCCTCCACGGGCCAGCTGCGCAGGTCGGTCAGGAACTTCGCCTGGTAGCCCTGCGGTATGTCGAAGCCTTCCGCTTCGGCCAGGTCCAGCGTGAGCTGCAGCGTCTCGCCGCCCAGCGTGAGCTGGTGCTCCGCGCCAGTCGCGGTCTCCACCTCGACCTGGTCGTACAGCCCCTCGTCCGTGCCTGTGCCCTTGCCGTGCGACACGGCCTTCTTCGTCGTGCCGTCGCCCTCGCCGCTGCCACTGCCGCCACCGCCGCCGCCTTCGCTTGCGACCGGCTTGAGCACGACATCCTCTTCGGAGATGAACACGTTGCCTGCGGCGTCCAGCACCATGATCTGGCCCGCGTAGAGCGTCGTGGCGGAGGCGTACGTGCGGCCGAACGTGGCCGTGGGCTCGTCGCCCAGGCTGATCCAGGAGCTGCCGCCGTCCAGCGACAGCGCGCGCACGCCGGACTGGTTGTCCTGCGCCTCGATCATCATGTCCAGCCCCGTATCCTCGTTCACTTCGACGGATACGGCGGGCTCGGTGTAGTCGAGCTTCACCGTGTAATACCTGGATATGGACACGATGTCGCCCCACTCGTCCTGTATCGCGAAGCACAGCGTGTACACGCCGTCCTCGTCGGGCGAGAACGTGTCGCCCTCCAGCGTATAGATGCGCTCCTCGTCGCGCGTGTAGATGTAGCTGTAGCCCTCGATGTCCGGCAGACCCCTCAGCTCGAACGTCGGCGCGACGCTCGTCCAGCGGGCGGGGTCGTAGTCGCGCGCCGTCACGGCGATCTCGATCGCCGGCTCCTCGGTGGGCTCCGGCGTCTCGGCAGGCTCCGGCGTCCCGTCGGGCGCGGGCGTCGTCTCTTCATCCTCGCCGACCGATTCCACGCGGAAGAACAGGTCCATCTCGCCCTCGGACTCCGCGCACTCCTTCAGGTCGATCTCTGTGGGCATGTCGACCTTGTCGGGGTCCTCCGCGTAGACGAACACCTGCTCGTCGCCCTGTGTGAACACGCGCGGGTCGGGCAGGAACGTGAGCTTCGCCACGTCCCTGAGCTTCGCGTCGCGCACCTTGACCGTCTTCTCCGTGGCGATGTAGATCTTCGCCTGCGGCGCGGCCAGCGCGACCATCTCTTCAAGCGTGCCTGTGACCTTTTCGCCGTCCGCCTCCGTCCACGCCTCGTATCCCGGCGCGGGTGTGGTGGAAGGGGCGGGCGTTTCTGTCGCGGAGGGCGTCTCGTCGGGCGCGGCGGAGGGCGTGTCCGCGGGCTCCTGTCCCGGCGCCTCGGTGGGCGCGTCCATCGGGACCTCCGTCGGCTCGTCCGCGGGGGCTTCTGTGGGCACCTGCGTGGGCGCTTCGGTCGGATCGGGCTCCGGTTCCGGATCAGGCTCGGGTTCCGGTTCAGGCTCCGGCTCCGGCTCGGGCGCTTCAGTGTGCACCTCCTTGACCGGGGCCTCCGCGTCCGCCGCATCGCCCTCCTCGGCCCAGGCGGGCAGCAGGCTCAGCGTGAGGCAGGCGCACAATAGCAGTGATATCCATCTTTTCATGATGCGTTCCTTTCTGTCAAGGAAGAATTATTCCAAGCATACTACCCCTAAGTTTAGTACAAAGCGGGTCAAAAATCAATCGTGTCGTTCATAAAGTCGTAAAATGTACGAAATTGTTTACGGGTCGGACACAAACGCCGCGGCGGTATGAAGTTCGGGAACATGATAATGGGATTTGGGTTTAAGCGCAGGCGGCGGGAAGGTTTGGGGTGATGCGTATGTCTTCAGATGAGACGGACGGCGGGGCGGATGTGTTCCGCTTTGGGTGGGCGGGGCGAAGCGATGACGGCGCGGGGACGGCATTTTTGAAGGAAGGTGCAATGAATGGAGCGGGTTGTTGCGATGCATGGGGCGTGGCGGCCTGGAGGCCGCCGCTGCGGATGGTGAAGTGCACAGCCTGCCGTAGGGACGCCATTCATGGCGTCCGCCCGGTCATCGATCATGCCTGCCTCGTATCGGATAATAATATTCGACACCCGATCTCACCGCAGGGACGCGGCATGCCGCGTCCGCGTTGTTCCGGGGAATATGGCGGCTTATGTGTGGTGGGGCGCAGCAAGCGGCGCCCCTACGGCGCGGAGCGATGTTTTCGCGGCTTTCCCGGGCATCGCACGGGCTGCCGGGCCGCCTTGCCGCAATGGATATGACCGGCGGGCATGCCGAATGCAGGGGCACATCCCTGATAATGTCGATTTAAATTCTCGTTACGTTATGAAAATATATGTACAAACAATGTTATCCATGTTATAATCAAAGAAATATCATTTTGGCGATCGATCGATACGTGAAACGGAGGTTATGGATATGAAGTGGAGTTTGCGCACCGCCATGCGGATGCTTGTCGTCGCGCTGCTGCTGTTCGCGTGCCTGGGCGCTGCGGCGCTGGCGGACACGCTTGCGCTGCCGCAGGGCACGAAGTGGATCGAGACCGAAGCCTTCTACGGAGACACCTCCATAGATCGCGTGGTACTGGGAAACGACGTGATGAGCATAGGCACAAGGGCCTTTGCGAACAGCTCGCTCAAGGAGATCGATCTGCCGGCGTCGCTGACATACATCGCCGACTCGGCCTTCAGCGGGATGTCGAAGGTCACGGCCACGGCGCCCAAGGGCAGCTATGCTTACAACTGGGCGCTCGATCACGACAACGTGGCCCTGACGGGCTCCTGTGGTACGAACTGCACATGGACGCTCTGGCAGGGCACGCTGACGATCGCGGGCACAGGCGCCATGAAGAATTACACGGACGCCTCCCCGTTCCCGGCGGACCATGTCACGCGTATCGTGATCAAGAACGGCGTGACGGCCATCGGCCAATACGCATTCTACGGCCTGGAGAACGTGACCAGCGTGACGATCCCCTCCACGGTGACCTCGATCAAGAACCATTCCTTCGATGGCTGCTCGAGTCTTACGAGGGTCATCATACCGGACGACGTGACGGTCCTCGGAGAATTTGCATTTGGCCACTGTGCCAGTCTTGTGAGCGCCAGGGTTCCGAACAGCGTGACCAGCATGGGCAATGCCGTGTTTTATGATTGCTTCGCCCTGTCAGATGTGACGATACCCAATGGCCTGACCGTCATCAAGTCGTCCACGTTCTCCGGCTGCAGAGCTCTGGAGAGCATCACGATCCCGGACAGCGTGACGTCCATCGGGTC
>SVGK01000170.1 GCA_015056395.1 Clostridiales bacterium | reverse complement strand
GGCATGTTCAACGCCTATGTGCTGCCCTCGCCCCAGAAGTGCTTTGACACTTTCCTCAAGATGGTCCGAAGCGGTGAGATCTTCCGCGACGTGGGCATAAGCCTCATGCGCGTGCTATGGGGCTTTGCCATCGCGTTCACGCTCGCCTTCGTCGTCGCGGCGCTTTCGATATTCGCGCCCGCGTCGAAGCCCTACTACGAACCCGTCGTACAGTTTTTGCGCAACGTGCCGCCGCTTGCGATGGTGCCGCTGCTGATACTCTGGTGCGGCATAGGCGAGACGACGAAGACCGTGATCATCGTGCTGGCGTCGTTCTTTCCGATGTATCTGAACATCGTGAAGGGCTTCACCGGCTGCGACCAAAAGCTCGTCGAGGTCGCGCGTTCGTTCGGCTACGGCCGCGCGCGGACGTTCTGGCGCGTGATACTGCCCGCCGCGATGTCGGACATACTGGTCGGCATGCGCACCAGCCTGGGCTATTCGTGGCGCGCGATCATAGGCGCGGAGATGGTGGCGGCCTCGACGGGCCTTGGCCACCTGATACTCTTCGCGCAGCAGATGTCGCGCACGGACAAGGTCATCGTGGGCATATTCGTGATCGGCCTCGTGGGCATCGCCACGGACAGGCTGTTCGGCCTGCTGATCAAGCGCTTCGTCGGAGGGAGGACGCAGCATGGCTGGGATTGAGATCAAAGGCCTTGCGAAGTCCTACCCCATCGCGGGCGGCACGCTGAGCGTGCTCAAGGGCCTCGACCTGTTTCTGCCCTCCGGCACGATCACGGTCGTGCTGGGCAAGAGCGGCTGCGGGAAGACCACGCTCTTGCGCCTGGTCGGCGGCCTCGAACTGCCGGACGCGGGCACGATAAACCTGCCGGGCACGCACAGGACCGCCTATGTGTTCCAGGAGCCGCGGCTGATGCAGTGGCTCAACGTGCGCGACAACATATGCTTCGGCCTTAAAAGGCGCGAGACCGACCCGCAGAAGATCGCGGAGATCATACGCACGGTAGGTCTGGATGGCTTTGAAAAGGCCTGGCCCGACCAGCTCTCCGGCGGCATGGCCGAGCGCGTGGCGCTCGCGCGCGCGCTGGCGTACGAGCCCTCGTTCATCATGATGGACGAGCCCTTCGCGGCGCTGGATCACTTCACGCGCGAAAGCATGCAAAAGGAGCTGCTGCGCGTGCGCCGGGCGACGAACGCGAGCATACTGTTCGTCACGCATTCCATAGACGAGGCGCTGACCATCGCCGACAAGATCGTGCTGATACGAGACGGCGTGGCGCACGCCCAATACGACGTGCGCGCGGACCATCCGCGCGACCTGCTGACAGACGAGCTGATCGCGCTGAAGCGCGCCGTCGTCAACGCCATGGAGGGCGCATGAGCGCCCCGTCATACAGGACCAATCCCCGCCACACGCGCGGGTTTGGCAATATATTCATCACAGGAGGAGACCCCATGAAAAAGCTGTTGTCCCTGACACTTGCTCTGCTGCTCACGCTGAGCATCGCCGCCGCGATCGCCGAGGAGCCGAGCGTGGAAGCGCTGACCGCTACCTACGTCACATCACCGCTGAACATCCCCAGCATCGTCGACCAGGAATACAGGATCTTCGAAGAGACCCTGGGCGTGCCTGTGAACTACGCCGAGATCACCTCCGGCGCGGACCAGACGCAGGCCCTGGCCTCCGGCGACGTGCAGCTGCTCTATGCCGTGGGCGGCACCTCGATCATACTCTCCGCGGCGAACGGCGCGGACATCAAGGTGCTGAACATGTACTCCCGCGCGCCGAAGGCCTTCTGCATGTACTCCACCGACGAGAGCCTTGATTCTCCCGAGAGCCTGCGCGGCAAGACCATCGCGGGCCCCGCGGGCACGAACCTGCACGAGCTGCTGGTGGCCTACCTCGCGGAGGGCGGCCTGACCCTTGACGATGTGAACTATGTCTCCATGGGCATACCGGAGTCGAAGGCCGCGCTGGACGGCGGCAGCGCCGATGTGGCGCTGCTGGGCGGCGCCGCCGCTTACAACGCGCAGCAGCAGGGCTACCACCTTGTGGCTGACGGCGAAGGGCGCATCAAGGCCATCATCGCCGTGTGCGTGACGCAGAAGTTCATCGACGAGCACGCGGACGTGGTCGACAGGATCTACGCCGCGGAGCAGGCCATCATGGAAAAGATCGACGCCGATCCCGAGGCCGCGTACGCGCTGACGGCTCAGTACCTGGATCTCTCCGTGGACGCCGTCAAGGAGATGGCGCAGGCGTATGACTTCACGCTGGAGATCAGCGCGGACGACATCGCCGGCTTCCAGAAGACGGCCGATTTCATGGCCGAGACCGGCATGATCGACGCGCCGTTCGACGTGTCGCAGCTGTTCGTCGAATAAAGGCCTTGTACGAAGGGGCTGCCGCGGTTTGCGCGGCAGCCCCTTCGTCATTCCTGAAGCGCGAGCACGAGCGCGGCCAGCGCCGCCGTCTCCGTCCTGAGTATCCTCAGCCCGAGCGTCACCGTGATCGCGCCTGACTGTTCGAGCGCTTCGATCTCCTCCGGCGCGATGCCGCCCTCCGGGCCGATCACGATGCCTATGTCGCGGGCGTCGCCCGCCCGGGCCAGCGCCCGGGGGATCGTCCTGTCATCCGCTTTCTCATAGGGCACGAGCACGCAGTCGTGCCGCGCCATGCGCTTCAAGGCCTCGGTGAACGACACCGTCGGCAGTATCTCTGGCGTCCGTGCGCGCCTGCACTGCTTGACCGCCTCGCGCGATATGCGCTCAAGGCGCTCCACATGGCGCGCGGCGTCCTTGCCCGCCTTCGCCACGGAATAGCGCATGGCCACGGGCACCAGCGCCTTCATGCCGAGCTCCGTACCCTTCTGCGCGATCCATTCGAGCTTGTCCGCCTTCGGAAGCCCCTGGTAGAGCGTCACACTGCGCGATGGTTCGTTGTCGATCATCTCACAGTCGATATCGGCAAATACCTTGCCCTCCCTGATGCGCAGATCCGCACAGAATCGCCTGCCTGATCCGTCCAGCGCGCAGATCGTCTCACCGTCCGAAAGGCGCAGCACCTTTATCGCATGGTTCGCCTCGTCCTTCGCAAGCGGCACCATCTCGCCCACCATGCCCGGGCGTTCAAGAAAAAACGTATGCATGGCTCAGTCTCCGCGGCGCGCGGCGAATGCCGCCCATTCGCCCTGCACCGGATCGTCCAGCAGCGTGAAGCCGTTCTGTTCGAGCGCCCTGCGCACATCCTCCCGCCGGTCGATCGCAATGCCGGAGCAGATGAACAGGCCGTTCTTCTCGATGACCTGCCTTACGGGGCCGGCCAGCATGATGATCACGTCCGCGATGATGTTCGCGACGACCACGTCGCCCGTCTCGTGCACGACATCCAGAAGGTCGCCGCAGCGCATCTCGATCACGTCCGAAAAGCCGTTGATCGCGGCGTTCTCGCCGGCCACGCGCACGGCGACGGCGTCCAGGTCCGTGGCGATCACGCGCCCGGCGCCCATGTGCGCCGCCGCGATGGCCAGTATGCCGGAGCCCGTGCCTATGTCGATCACGCGCATGCCCGCCTTCACGTACCTTTCGACCAGCGCGGTACACATGCCCGTGGTCGCGTGCGTGCCGGTGCCGAACGCCATGCCGGGATCGATCTCGATCACCTTGTCGCCCGGCTCGAGCTTGGCCTCCGTCCAGCCCGGCTTCACGACGAAGTGCGCGCCTAAGCGTATCGGGTGGAAGGCCTTCTTCCAGCTCTCCGTCCAATCCTCGTCCGCAAGCCCCTGCGTCTGCACCTCGAGCTTGCCGAGCGGCAGCGAAGCCTCCTCCGCCTTCAGGCGGGCCGTCTCAGCGCGCACCTGGGCGATGGTGTCGGAAAGCCTGTCGTCCACCGGATAATAGCCCGTCACGCGCACGTCCTCGCCAATGCGCTCGGCGATGGCCTCGTCGATGATGTCCCACTGCCCCTCCGGGCGCTGGTTCGCGAACACGTCGTTTCGGTCCTCGATCATCGTGCCCTCGCTGCCAAGTCGCATGAGCAGTTCGGAGACCAGGTCCGCGCCCTCCGTGGTGGTCAGCACCGTGATCTGCATCCAGTCCATATCTCGTCCCTCCGTGCCCTTCGGTCATATAGTCCATAAGGCATTATACCACAACGGCAGCGCGGTTCTCATCATCTGCGGATTAAGTTTCGGGCCACGCAAAAAGGACGAAAGCCGCGTGAACGGCCTCCGTCCCTGTGTTTCCGGTCAGCTGAACGCATCCTTCAGCCGGTCGAAGAAGCTCTTTTTCTTTTCGTACTGTCTGTCCGACGTCGTGCCTTCGAAGTCGCGCAGCTGCTGCTTCTGCTTCTCGGTCAGCTTGCGCGGTATCTCGACCTCCGCCGTGACATACATGTCGCCGCGCCCGTTGCCGCGCAGATGCGGCACGCCTGCGCCGCGTATGCAGAACACCTGCCCGGGCTGCGTGCCCTCGGGGAACTTCTGCTTGACGGGCTTGCCCAGCGTGGGTATGTCCATCTCCGTGCCCAGCGCCGCCTGTACGAAAGTCAGCGGCACGCTGATGTGCAGATCGTCGCCCTCGCGCCTGAACAGCTTCGACGGACGCACCGTGATGAACACCAGCAGGTCGCCCGGCGGGCCGCCGCTCTCGCCCAGACCGCCCTGGCCGCGTACGGTGAGCACCGATCCGCTGTCCACGCCCGCGGGCACCTTGATCGTGCGCCGCTTGCTGACGCGCTGTTTGCCGCGCCCCCTGCACTTCGGGCAGGGCTCGGTGATGATCTTGCCGGTGCCGCGGCACTTGGAGCAAGTGCGCACGTTCTGTATGCGGCCTATGACCGAATTGGTCACGACGCGCTCCTGCCCCGTGCCGTTGCATGTGGTGCATGTCTCGACCTTCGAGCCGGGCGCCGCGCCCGTGCCGTTGCAGTGCGGGCACGGCTCGTCGCGCACCACGTTCAGCTCCTTCTCGCAGCCCAGCGCGGCCTCCTCGAACGAAAGCGTGATGTCCATGCGCAGATCCTCGCCCGCCACGGGGCCGTTCCTGCGCGCGCCGGACGTCGCGCCGCCGAATATGGTCGAGAATATGTCGTCAAAGCCGCCGAAGCCGCCGGAGAAGTCGCCGAAGCCGGAGAAATCGCCGAAGCCGCCGCTGCCGAAGCCGGCCTGCGGGCCGTCAAAGCCGAACTGGTCGTATTGCTGGCGCTTCTTGGGGTCGCTCAGCACCTGATAGGCCTCGTTGATCTCCTTGAAGCGCTCCTCTGCTTCCTTGTCGCCCGGGTTGACATCGGGATGGTTCTTCTTCGCCAGCGTGCGGAACGCCTTCTTGATCGTCGCGTCGTCCGCGCCCTTGTCGACGCCCAGAACCTCATAATAGTCTCTCTTGGCCATATGTCACACCCTATTGCTTCTCGTTATTTACTCAAAATGGGGGTGTGGGGGCAAAGCCCCCACACCTTTGATTCCGAATTCAGAATTCCGAATTACTCGGTGAACTCCGCGTCCACGCTGCCGTCGTCGTTGACGTGCGCGCCGTTGTTGTTCTGGTCATTGCCCGGCTGCTGGCCGGCCGCCTGCTGCTGCTGATAGATCTTTCCGAAGATCTCGTAGCTCTCCTTGGAGAAGGACTCCATGGCGGACTTGATGGCCTCGACGTCGTTGCCCTCGCGCACCTTCTTGAAGTCATTGAGCGCGCTCTCCAGCTTCGCCTTGTCGGCGGGATCCATCTTGTCGGACATTTCCTTCATGGTCTTCTCGGTCTGATAGATCAGGCTGTCCGCCTGGTTGATGGTCTCGACCTCTTCCTTGCGCTTCTTGTCCTCAGCCGCGTGCTGCTCGGCTTCGTCCACGGCCTTCTTGATCTCCTCTTCCGTCATGTTGGAGGAAGCGGTGATGGCGATGGACTGCTCCTTGCCGGTGCCCAGGTCCTTGGCGGACACGTGCACGATG
>SVGK01000169.1 GCA_015056395.1 Clostridiales bacterium | reverse complement strand
CATCGTGCCCGCGTCCTTGTAGGCCCAGACGCACCAGCCCGCGCCCGCTTCTTCGAACAGCGCCACCGTGTCGTCGAGCATCTCGATGCCCGGACCGTCGCCCACGGCCTTGAGCTCGTAGCCCGTCTCGCCGCACAGCAGCGGCCCCGCGCCGTCCCCCATCGTATCCAGTATGGCCCGATGCGCGCGGGCGAACGCCGCCCGCCTGTCCGCCCGCGGCAGCGCCGGGTCGCTGAGCGCCGGCTCCCACACGGCGGGATAGAAGTGATAGGTGTAGGCGCTTCGCCCGGGATCTGGCAAGGTCACGCCGGTGAAGTCCATGGCGAAACGGTCGCCCTCGACGAACAGCAGGTGCGCGCCGTCATGCCGCCTGATCGCCTCCGCCGCCTGCGCGTGGAAGGCGTTCAGGCCTTCGACGTCCGTCCCCCACAGCACCGGCTCGTTGAGCAGGTCGTAGCCCAGCAGATGCGTCTCGTCACACAGCGCCTCCGCCACCAGGCCCCAGGCCCGCGCGGCCTGCGCCCGCAGCGCGGCGTAGCGCCAGAACAGCGGCTGTCCCGTCTCGCACCCGGAATGCCAGTCCGGGTTCTGCGCGCCGGGCGCGGCGTGCATGTCGGGCAAAAACCAGATGCCATGGCGCGCGCATATGCCGGCGAGTCGCCTGAGCGACGCGATCCCTTCGTCGAGGGGACGGCCCGTCATGTCGTCGATCACCGCGCTCGCCCGAAACGGCACGCGCACCATATTGACGCCCAGGCTCTTCAAAAACGCCGCATCCTCGTCCGAGAAGAAGCTTTCTTCGAAGCGGCGCATGAAGCCCGGCATGCGCGCCTCCAGCGCCCGCCTGATGCCCCTGTCCACGCCGGGCAGGCCCAGCATGAAGTGCTCCAGATCGAGCCACGACCCTATGCCTATGCCCCTGAACCCGATCGGCGCGCCGCCTTCGGTGAACCGGCCGTGCTTTATGCCGACCATCGCTTCGACACCTCGCTTTTCACAACCGCAACGCGGCAGGAGCCTTCCGGGGGCTCCTGCCGCCTGATGTCCGCCAAACTCACGCCTTCACGCCCGTGAACGTGATGCCGTTGATCAGGTACTTCTGCGCCGCCAGATAGATGATGATCATCGGTATCAGCGCGCAGATCGTGCCCGCCATGATCAGGCCGTACTCGGAGGTGTACTGGCTCTTGAGCGAGGCCAGGCCCAGCTGTATGGTCTTGTTCCTGTCCGCGTTCAGATAGATCATGGGGCCCAGGTAGTCGTTCCACATGAAGTTGAACGTGAACACGATCAGCGTGGCGATGGACGGCTTGCAGCTGGGCATGATCACGCGCAGCATGATGGTCAGCTCGTTCGCGCCGTCCAGGTGCGCCGCCTCCGATAGCTCCGTGGGCACGTTCATCATGGCCGTGCGCATCATGAACACGGAGAACGCGCTGAACAGCTGCAGGAGTATGATCGCCGCGTGCGTGTCGTACAGCTTCATGCTGCTGACGATGATGAACTGCGGTATCATGATGGCGTGCCAGGGCACCATCATGGTGGCCAGATACAGGAAGAATATCAGATCCCTGCCGGGGAACTTGATCTTCGAGAACGCATAGCTGGCCATCGAGGACACGGTGATCTGCACCACCAGCACGATCAGCGTGACCTTGATCGTGTTCAGGTAATACGTCAGGAACGGATAGTTCGACCAGAGCTTCACATAGTTGTTCACCGTCGGGTTGGCGGGGATCCAGTCGATGGGGAAGCCCATGATCTCGCGCTTGAATTTGAACGAAGAGGAGAGCGTCCATATGAACGGGAGTATCATCGTAAAGCCCAGCGCGAGCATTATGACAAACAGTATCCAGCTGATGAGCTGCTTCCTTGTCTCGTTTTTCACGTCGTGCGCCCCCTTCCTCAGTTCAGATAGGTGACCCATTTGCGCTGCCCGATGAACTGCACGACGGTGATCGCGCAGATGATCAGGAACAGGAAATAGGCCTCCGCGGACGCGAAGCCGAAGCGCAGATAGTTGAAGCCCTCCTGATAGATCCTGTACACCAGCACGTTGGTGGACGCGCCGGGGCCGCCCTCCGTCATGATGGCGATCAGGTCGAACACCTGGAAGGAGCTTATGATGAGCAATATGATGACCATGAACAGCGTGGACGACAGCAGCGGTATCGTCACGTGGAAGAAGCGCTGCACCGCGTTCGCGCCGTCCAGCTCGGCCGATTCGTACAGCGAGACGGGTATCGACTGCATGCCCGACAGCAGTATCACCATGTAGTAGCCCACCTGCTTCCACACCGCGACGATCATGACCGAGAGCAGCGCCGTCTGCGACGAGGCCAGCCATTTGGGCGGGTTCGCCACGCCCAGCGACATCAGCACGCCGTTGATCAGGCCCTTGGAGGGGTTGAACAGCATGCCCCAAACGATGCCCACGGCGACCATGGACGATATGTTGGGGAAGAAGTACAGCGTGCGCAGGAAGTTCTTGCCCTTGACGTTGCCGTTCAGCACCGCCGCGATAATCAGCGCGAGCACCACCGTGCACGGCACCGTGCCCAGCGTATAGATGATGTTGTTCTTGAGCGATATGCGGAAATACTCGTCGCCGAACATCGCGGCATAGTTCGAGAATCCCACGAAGTTGAACTTGTTGAAGCCGTTGTAATCCGTGAACGAGATGACCAGGCCCATGATGATGGGCACGAACACGAACGTCATGAAGCAGATGAAGTTCGGCAGCAGGAACAGATAGCCCGTAAGGTACTGCCGCCGCTTCATGGCCTTGACCTTTTTCTCCATGGTGACTCAGTGCGCTCCTTTCGATGATCGTTTGTCCGTTCGGATCAGGTGGTGTCCCCCCCTTCTTCCGGGGATACCACCTCATCCGACGTACAAACAGCCGGGGAGCGGCTACGCGCGGACCGCTCCCCGGAATGCGTCATATCAGTACTTTGCCAGTATCTGCTCGCGCTGCGCGATGAAGTCTGCCATGGTGTCCTCGATGGACTTCTCGCCCAGCAGGTACAGCTGCGCCTGCTCGTTGAAGGCGGCCAGCACCTCGGCATAGCCCAGGTGGTTCGGCTGCTCGCAGACCTTGTCCGCGTCGAAGAACACGGACACGGAATCCTTGCCCACGGTCTCCAGATACGCGCCCAGCGCGCTCTCGGAGGAATAGGCGTGGATCATGCCGTGGCGGGAGTAGACCGCCGCGCCCTCGTCGCCGCAGAGGTACTGCAGGAAATCGAACGCCTCGTCCGGATGCTCCGTCGCAGCGTTGATGCCCATGAACTGGAACTGGCCCCAGGTGGAGCCGGGCTCGACGCCCTCCGCCACCGGCATGGGCGCGATCTGCCAGTTGATGTCGCACTCGCCCTCGGCCTCATCCTCCATGAACATCTGCACGCACCACTCGCCGTTGGGCAGCATGGCCGCCGCGCCGGTCTCGAACTCGGCGATGTAGTCCGCGTTCGTGGCGGTGATCTCGGCGTAGCTCATGTGGCTCTGGTCGACGTTGTAGACGCGGTTCAGAAGCTCAAGGGAGTACTGCATCAGCGAGGTGTCCTCGTCGTCGACCCACTTGCCGCCCTGCACGGAGGCGAAGGGGAAGATCCACGGCACCCAGTATCCGCCGTACTCGCCGGTCTCGTCCGCGATCTTCTTGGCGAGGTCCGCGTACTCGGTCCAGGTCATCTGTCCGGGATACTCAAGGCCCAGCTCGTCGAATATGTCCGCGTTGTAGTAGAGCACCCAGCAGGTGGAACGGGCGGGCAGGGAGTAGTAGCTGCCGTCCACTTCGCTCAGCTCGAGCATATCGCCGTAGTTCTCCATGACCAGGTCGGAAGCTGCGATGTAGTCGTCAAGCTTCAGCATCGTGCCGGTCTCGACATAGGTCACGACCTGCGCCATGCCGCGGATGTCGAACACGTCCACATCGGCACCGCCGGCCATCAGGACCTTCATCTTGTCGTCGTAGTCGTCGTTGGCGATGACGTTCAGCACGACCTCGATGTCGTCATGCTCGGCGTTGTACTGTTCGACGACGTCCTTGATGTAGGGTTCCTCGTCGCTCCAGATGTAGAACTGCAGCGTGACCTTTTCCTCCGCCATCGCAACGCCCATCATGCTCAGCACCATCAGCGCCGCAAGCAGCAAACCCAACAGTCTCTTCATGATCGTATGTCTCCTTCCCTATTCGTTCTGTGTTCCAATAAGGCAGCGCCGGCCGCGCGTGTTCGTCGGTGATGCTGTCCCTTATCGTTAACATTGTACCACAAACTCACAATCGATGCAATATGCATTTTGCACTTTGTCTCAATAGGGAGATCCGTCTGTTATGCCTTCATACGCAGCCCTTCAGCGCCGGATAGAGCTTCAGGTATCTTTCATAACATTCGTCATAGAGGCCGGCGTACCGTTCGCGCGGATCGACGCGCAGCGCGCCGTCACGCTTGAGCCTCTCGACGAAAGCGCCGTAGTCCTCTAAAACGCCCTCACCGATCCACGCCGCCGCCGCGATGGCGCGCGCGGGCAGCGTGTCCGCGTCCCCGAACACCGTGACCGGCGCATGGAGCACATCCGCAAGTATCTGCCGCCAGCCTGCCACGCGCGCGCCGCCGCCGATCAGCGTGATCTCGTCCGGAGGCGCGTCCATCTGCGCAAGGCCCTGCCGTATCGAGAACGCCACCGCCTCCAGCATCGCCTGCGCCAGGTCCGCCTGCGTGGTCTCGGGCGTCATGCCCACGTAGGCCGCGCGCGCGGACGCGTCCAGCACCGGGAAGCGCTCGCCCACCAGATACGGGAGCGCCGTCACGCCGTGCGCGCCTGGCGCGGCCTGCGTCAGCAGCGCATCGACATGCGCGTAGTCGGGCGAAGCGTCGTGCGAGAACAGCGTGGAAACGAACCTGTGCACGTTCGCGCCGTTCAGGAACGGCACCACGTTTATGACGAGCCCCTGCGGCATGGCGGACAGGTTGAACACGCCCTCGCGCCTGAGCGCGCCCGTCGACACGGTCGCCACCCAGCCGGACGTGCCCAGGTTGATGTTGTACTGCCCCGGCCGCGCCAGGCCGCTCGCCAGCGACGTCGCCCCCGCGTCGCCCGCGCCCGCGTAGACCGGTATGCCCTGCGGACAGCCCGTCTCCCGCGCTGCCTGCGCCGTGACGTGTCCCGCGGCTTCGTGCGCCGCGCAGAGCCAGGGCAGCTTCTCAGGCGACACGCCCGCGGCGTCCAGCATCTCCTCGCTCCATGCGCCGGTCTCGATGTCCATGCAGCCCGCCGTCGAGCAGGCCGTCCTGTCACCCGCGCACACGCCCGTCAGCCGCGCGATGACGTAGTCCTTGCTGCTGATCAGGAAGGCGCGCGCCTTGTCGTAGAGCTCCGGCGCTTCCTCCCTGATCTGTACGATCTTCGGAAGCGGTATCGACCCGTCGAAAGGGTTCCCGGTGATCCGCGCGATGCGCTCCGCGCCCGCCAGGTCCAAAATCCTTCGCGCCTGTTCCCGCGCGCGACCGTCCGAATAGAGTATCGCCGGGCACAGCGGCTCGAGATCCGCGCCCACCGGGATCACGTCCTGCATCTGCCCGGACATGCATATGGCGCAAATGTCCGCGCCCGCCTCGCGCATCCGCCCGAACAGCGACTTGAACGCCGCCCACCAAGCGCGTGGATCCTGCTCGCGCCTGTCGCCCGCGAAGAGCGTCGGGATCTCCTCAGAGCCCTGCCAGAGCACATTGGACGAAGCATCCACCAGAACGGCCTTCACCGCCGTGGTGCCTATGTCGAATGTCGCGACCGCATTCATGCGCGCGCCCCCTTCCCGGATCGGCCGACCTTGCGCAGTATGACCGCCAGTATGATGATGAGCCCCGTGATGATGTCCTGCATGTAGGTGGGCATCTGCATCATCGTGAGCCCGTTCTCCAGCACGCCCAGTATCGCCGCGCCCACCAGCGTGCCCGGCACAT
>SVGK01000168.1 GCA_015056395.1 Clostridiales bacterium | reverse complement strand
GACCCCGACTGCGACCGCGTGGGCATCGCCTGCATGACCGCGGACGGCACGCCCCGCCTGCTCAACGGCAACCAGATCGGCTGCATACTGCTGCACTACATACTCTCCCAGAAGAAGGAGCGCGGCGAGCTGCCCGCCAACGCGGCGGCGGTCACCACGATCGTCTCCACCAACATGGCGCGCGCCATCGCGGAGAGCTACGGCTGCACGATGATCGAGGTGCTGACCGGCTTCAAGTACATCGCCGAGCAGATCCACCTGTTCGAGACCACGGGCTGTCACACGTTCATGTTCGGCTTTGAGGAATCCTTCGGCTACCTCTCCGGCACGGACGTGCGCGACAAGGACGGCGTGAACGCCTGCCTGCTGATCGCCGAGGCCGCCAGCTGGTACAAGAAGATGTACAACAAGACGCTGGTGGACGCCATCGACATGCTCTACGAGCAGTACGGCCACTACGGCGACAAGGTCGTGAGCTTCGTGATGCCCGGCGCGGACGGCCTGGAGAAGATGAAGACCGTCATGCAGGCGCTGCGCGACACGCCGCCGACCGACTTCGCCGGCGTAAAGGTGCTGGCCGTGCGCGATTACCAGACGAGCGTGCGCACAGAGGGCGGCAAGACCGAGGCGCTCACGCTGCCCAAGAGCAACGTGCTTTACTACGAGCTGGAGAACGACGCGTGGATCTGCGTGCGCCCCAGCGGCACGGAGCCCAAGATCAAGCTGTACGTCAACGCCGTGACCGACGCCGACGAGAAGACGCGCGCGATGCTCGACAAGCTGGCCGACGCGGCCGTGGCGCTGCTCAAGAGCCTGTAAGAGCGAGGCAAAGGGTGACAGCGGGGACGGTCCTCGCTGTCACCTTTTTGGCAAAATGGAAGGGGTCGAACGCCATATGATCTATACAGTCGATGAGATCCGTGCGATCATGTCGCCGATCGCTGCGATCCATGGCGTAAAGCGCGTATCGCTCTTTGGTTCCTACGCGCGCGGCGAAGCGACCGAAGACAGCGATGTCGACTTGTTGATCGACCGCGGCGCGATCCGCACGGCTTTCCAGATGGGAGATCTGTATGAGGAACTCTCAGACGCTCTCGCGAAGGAGCTTGACCTGGTGACGACGAAGGGCGTCGGGCGGCAGTTCCGCGAGAACATCATGCGGGACGAGGTGCTGCTTTGGGACAGCATGGACGGTTCTGATCGTCCCACTTCTCCATCAGCAGTGTGAAAGTATATCCGCCCCCTATCCGCAACGCCGTCAGCTCAAGGCGACCCCGTGCTGTTTGCGCACCTGCATCCGCAGATCACGTGACCCGTAGCGGCGGCTATCAGCCGCCATTCCCGCCGGACGTCATATACCTGTGATTTGTCAGTGCCTTGTTCAAAGTCGACAATTTTGCCCCTGTCCGCGTCCTCGAATATAGGACGAGTATGCCCTCCCGATCATCCCCCAAAAACAACCGACCGAAAGGAGCTGCCTCCCGCATGGATGCACGTGCCGAACGAAACGCCGCCGATCTCCGGGATCGGAAGTCCCGCGCGCGTTCCATAGGCGCGCTCGCGTTCCTCTGTCTTCTGGCCGCGCTGCTCATGCCGGCCGTGTCGGCGCGCGCCGGGGCCGCGCTCCCGATGTTCGTATCAGCCGACCCGCAGACCAGGGCGTCGCAGGCCAGCTTGCCGTCTGACGCGGTATCCATATTCAAAAAGAAGGACGGCTACTATCTGTTCCTGCCGGCCGGATGGGACGCGGACCGCCTGACGCTGCTGGACGCCGAGGGCGGCGCGCTGACGATCGACGGCGACGCCCATGAAGCCGGCGACACGCTGTCGCTCACGCCGGGCGAAAGGTACGTCATGGCCTCGGGCGACACCGCGTGGGACGTGACGGTACTGCAGTCCGCACTGGTACCCGCGGTGTTCATCGCCACGGACAGGCAGGACATCTCGGCCATGCTCCAGGACAAGACCGTGCGCGAGCACGGCCTGTGCAGTATACTGAACGCCGACGGCACGCTCGAATACGATGGTCCCTTGGACTACATACGCACGCGCGGCAACTCGACGCATTCGTATCCCAAGAAGCCCTTCCAGATCAAGCTCGCCAAGTCCACGTCCCTCTTCGGCATGGAGAAGAGCAAGAAGTGGGTGTTCCTTGCGAATTACGCCGACAAATCCCTGATCCGCAACACGATTGCGCTGGACCTGGCGCGCTACGCGGACGTGTACGCCTATGTGCCCGAGACGCAGGCGGTGGATCTGTTCCTGAACCACCAGTACTACGGGAGCTTCCTGCTGACGGAGAAGTGCGAGATCGCCTCGTCCCGGCTGGACATAAGCGACCTGGAAGAGCGCAACGAGAGCCTGAACGAGGGGACGTATCCCGCGTTCGGCGCGTCGGGCTACGCGCCGGGTGCCGAGAAGGGCGTATCGCTCGCCGAGGATCCCGACGACATCACCGGCGGCTACCTTATACTGGCCACGATACCCAGGTACTTTGAGAGGGAGACCAGCGGCTTCGTCACGGACCGCGGCCAGAGCTTCACCATCGACCAGCCCAAGGAGGCCTCGCCCGAGGAGGTCGCATACATACACGGCGTCATGCAGCGGATCGAGGACGCGCTGTTCTCGGACGACTGGGGATCGGACGCAGCCCCGCGCTGGGCGGACATGCTGGACGAGACCACGTTCATACATCGCTACATACTGGCGGAGGTGCTGGCCGACAACGACGGCAGCCTGCCCTACTTCTACAAGGATGCGGACGGGAACGACCCCACGGTGTACTGCGCGCCGGTCTGGGACCAGGACAACATACTGGGCGCCAACCTGACGCACGCGGACCCGGCGCGGTCCTACATACGAAACGACGAAGCGGAGGGCGCCTGGTTCGCCGAGGCCATGCGGCACGACGCCTTCGCGGAGAAGGCCGCGCAGATCTACCGAGACACCTACGAGCCCGCGCTTCAGATACTGCTGGGCGAGCGCACCGATCCCTATGGATGCCTGCGCTCCATCGAAGAATACGGCGCAGAAGTGGCCGGCACCGCGGCGCTCGACAACGTGCGCTGGCGCATCGCCGCCTACAGGCCGAAGCACTTCAACATGACGGGCGACACGCCGGAGGAGAACATAGAGTTCCTGCGTGCGTACATCGCCGCGCGAAAGGCTTTTCTGGATGAGGAATGGTGACGGCGGGACAGCAGGGACGGTTCTGACCGTCCCATTTTTGGTGCAATGAAAACCCCGCGCTAGGCGTGGGGTTCAGAGAAGCTTAGAGCTATGGGGATGACAGAAAAATCTCCTTTTGCGTATACTGGAAGTGCGGTCTGGCAACTGCACAACGAGAGCAAAAGGAGGACATCCGCAAAGGCGAATGACAACAAGAGTATAGCACACACTAAATGGAATTGCAAATATCATATAGTATTTGCGCCGAAGTACAGGAGGAAGATATTTTTTGGAGAGAAGCGAGAGGCGATAGGAAAGATACTGAGGCAACTATGCGAATGGAAGGGGATAGAAATAATAGAAGCCGAGATATGCCCGGACCATGTGCATATGCTGGTAAGTATACCGCCGAAGATTGCAGTATCGAGTTTCATGGGATACCTGAAAGGGAAAAGTAGTCTGATGATCTACGAACAATTTGGGAACTTGAAATACAAGTACAGGGGAAGAGAATTCTGGTGCCGTGGGTATTACGTAGATACGGTGGGCAAGAACAAACAAAAGATTGCAGAGTATATCAAACACCAACTGGACGAGGACAAATTAGGAGAACAGATGACGATGTTTGGTAAAGATGACGACCCTTTTAAGGGTGGCAAGTAGTGGAATGGCCCGTTCTGACGGGCGGTAAGTAACAAGCCTACGCAGATGCCAGACCGTCCATGCGCCTGCGAGGGCGCAGCTAGTATTCTAGGGCTTTGCCCGCATATGAAAAACCACCGGCTACGCCGGTGGATGATTATTCTCTTGGCGCACAGGACGATGCGCATGCGCCTGTCTGCGTTTCGGAAAGCGGGACAGCCTGTATCAATTCCCGTCGGATGACCCGATCGTAAGCCATCCCGCAGCGGCGGCCTCCAGGCTGCCTCGCCCATTCCAGAGGACATCGCGGTCCAGCGCGGACGCCTTCCGCGGTCGTGCGGCGGTTGCGCTTTCCCGCGATATGTGCTATCATGGGGAAAGGGCTCTGCGGCCTCCGGATCGGCGCTATCCATCCGCCGCCGCATCCCGGATATGATGCGCCGGCGTTCATTTAGAGCGGCCGGTAGGGAGAGGGTATGGACATGGATCGGGGATTCTTATTGAAGCTGTTGGATACGGTCTCCGTGAGCGGCAACGAGGAGGCGAACCAGCAGAACGCGCTCGCGTACGCTTCCGCGTTCGCGGACGAATGCCGCACGGACGCGGTGGGCAACGTGATCGCCGTGGTCGATCCGCAGGCGAAACGGCGCGTGCTGTTGTGCGGCCACATGGACGAGATCGGCTTCAGGGTCACGCACATCGACGAAAAGGGCTTCCTGCGCGTGCAGAAGGCGGGCGGCGTGAACCCGAAGCTCTACATCGGCGCGCCTATGCAGGTGATACACGAGACGTTCGCCGACGGGAAGACGACGTATACACGGGTGAACGGCGTGGGCGCGGTGCTCGAAGACCTCCTCAAGAAGGAAGAGGTCAAGGACACGGACCTTGTCATCGACATAGGCGCGGACAGCCGCGAGGAGGCGCAGAAGCTGGTCTCGGTCGGCGACTCGGTCTGCGCAGACACACAGCCGCGCGCGCTGCTGAACGACCGCATATCCTGCCGTGCGCTGGACGACAAGGCCGGCGCCTTCGTGATACTGGAGGCGGCCAGGCTGGCGCGTGAGCGCGGCGCGTCGTGCGGCATATACGCCAACACCGTGGTCGGCGAGGAGACGACGGGGCGCGGCGCGTACTTTGCCGCGTCGAACGTAAAGCCGGACTGCGCGATCATCGTGGACGTCACGTGGGCCAGCGACGCGCCGGACGGCGATCCGGCGCAGACGGGCGAGATCAGGCTGGGCGGCGGTCCCGTGCTGTGCCTGAGCGGCATGACCGACAAGGCGCTGAACCGCAGGCTGGGATCGGTCGCCGCCGAGAAGGGCATACCCCTCCAGTACGAGGTGGCCGGAGGCCGCACGTACACGGACGGAGACACCGTGCTCAAGACGGCCGCGGGCGTGCCGATCGCGCTGGTGAGCATACCGCTGCGCTACATGCACTCGTCCGTGGAGGTGGCGTCCTGGAAGGACATCGAGCAGTGCATAGAGCTGATCGCCGGGTTCCTGTGCGACATGGACGGGGAGGACGCTGCGCGCTGAAGCGCGGCCGGGATGCTTCTGTGATCACTTATATCGACAAATGACTTTTTGCGGCGGCCGGGGACCGGATATTAGCATAAATCGGGATTTATGAGGAAGAAAATGAACATGAAATATGAGATCAGGCCATTAACCGAGGAAGAGGAAACCTTCATCGAAGAAAAGATCAATGCATATGGCGATTCAATGGCACCATCGGAACCTCACACAAAGGAAGAACAGCTTGTTTTCAAAGTGGAGGATGAAGATAAAAATGTCATCGGCGGCTGCGTTGTGAACATTCATGCATGGGGCAGAGCGGTGCTTGCCCAGCTTTGGGTGGACGGTCAGTATCGCCATCAAGGCCTTGGCTCTATGCTGATTCGCGCGGCTGAAAACGCCGCCAGAGAAAAAAACTGCTATTATTTGTGCCTCGGAACCGCAGATTTTCAGGCAAGACCCCTTTACGAAAAACACGGATTCCATGTGTTTACCATTAACAAGGACATCCCTATGGGGCATGTTAGCTGGTCCCTATCGAAACGACTGGACAAAGATATACCAGACTACATCCCGACAAACAACACCGCCGTAGAGCATTATCAGGTCAAGGCCGGCTCCAAAGAGGACGCCAGGATCATCGACAAGGGACTCGGTGAGTTTTGTGAGGAGGT
>SVGK01000011.1 GCA_015056395.1 Clostridiales bacterium | reverse complement strand
AGTATAGAAGAGGGCTGCCAGGCGCCCAGCATGTCGCAGTCGCACGTGCGCAGGATGAGCGAATCGGTGTAGATGTTTTGCATGATGACCTCCGGGGAATCGCGATTTCGGATCAGGTATGGATGGAGATGAACGTGGGCGGGAGAAGGGAGAAGCGGCCGCGGATGCCGCACGACAGGGGGCGATGCGCCTGACTATGCAGGCTGCTCAGGACCCCTTCCGACCGCCTTGCGGCGGCCCGTGATCGCACCCCCCAGATCCCCACTCAGCCATTATACGGGAAACGCGGGCAAATTGCAAGGCATGTTCCGGCAGGAAACGGCCCCGCGCGGGTCGAATATCCTCTTATTGCAACCTATATATTTCCCGGAGGTCATCATGCGCCGCGCTCCCATACGCCTGCTTGTCGCCTTTCCGCTGCTCGCCGCGTGCGTGCTGCTGCTCTTCCTCGCAAGCGCCGCCACGGGCAGCGTGCCCGTGCCTCTCGATCAGGTCGCTTCCGCGCTGTTCCTGCGCAGGGGCGACGAGGCCACGCTGAACATACTCTGGCAGATACGCCTGCCGCGCGCCGCGATGGCCGCGCTGCTGGGCGGCGCGCTGAGCCTCTCCGGCTATCTGCTGCAGACGTTCTTCACAAACCCCATCGCGGGGCCCTTCGTGCTGGGCATATCCTCGGGCGCAAAGCTCATGGTCGCCTGTGCGCTGGTGCTCATGCTGGGGCGCGGCCTGGCCGTCTCCTCGTGGACGATGGTCGGCGCGGCGTTCGTGGGCGCGCTGGTCGTGACGGCGTTCGTGCTGCTGGTGTCCAGGCGGCTCAGAGGCATGGCGCAGCTGCTGGTCGCGGGCATAATGGCCGGGTACATATGCTCCGCCGCGACGGACTTCATCGTGACGTTCGCGCAGGACAGCGACATCGTGAACCTGCGCGGCTGGTCGCTGGGCAGCTTCTCCGGCGCGACATGGGACGCGCTGCTGCCGGCGGGCGTGCTGACAGGCACGGGTTTCGTCGCCGCGATGCTGCTCTCAAAGCCCATGGACGCGTACCGCATGGGCGAGGCGCACGCCGAGAGCGTGGGCGTGAACGTCCGCGCGCTCCGCACGGCGCTCGTGCTGTTGTCCGGGCTGCTCTCCGCATGCGTGACGGCGTTCGCGGGGCCCATATCGTTCGTGGGCATCGCGGTGCCGATCATGGTCAAGCGCCTGCTGCGCACGGCAAAGCCCATACTTGTGATGCCCGCCGTATCCATGGCGGGCGCCGCGTTCTGCCTGTGCTGCGACATGATCGCGCGCACGGCATTCGCGCCGACGGAGCTGGCCGTCAGCACGGTCACGAGCTTGTTCGGCGCGCCGGTCGTCATCGCCGCGCTCATCAGGCGCGGTCGCGCGCAAACGGATCGACGGAGGTAGACATGTCTGAAGGGATATTGACGCTCAACGGGCTGACCGTGGGCTACGACGGCGCGCCTGTGCAGCGCGGCGTCGACCTGTCGCTTGCCCGCGGCGAGATCGTCGCGCTGATCGGCCCGAACGGCGGCGGGAAGTCGACCATACTGAAGACCGCGGCGCGCAGACTCGGCCCGCTCGGCGGCGCGGTGCTGCTGGACGGGGCCGACATCGCCGGCCTGTCCGCGCACGCGCTGGCCAAGGCGATGGCCGTCGTGCTGACAGAGCGCGCCGACCCGGAGCTGACCACATGCTTTGACTTCGTGGCGGCGGGGCGCTACCCGCACACGGGGCGCTTCGGCATGCTGTCGGACAGGGACAGGCGCGCCGTACGGGATGCCATGGAGGCCGTGGGCTGCGCGGCGCTCGCCGAACGCGACGCAGCGCGCATATCGGACGGGCAGCGTCAGCGGCTTGTGATCGCCCGCGCCCTCTGTCAGGAGCCGCGCGTGATGCTGTTGGACGAGCCCACGTCGTTTCTGGACATACGGCACAAGCTCGCCCTCGTGACACTTTTGCGTACGCTTGCGCGCGCGCGCGGCATAGCGATGCTGGTATCCATGCACGAGATCGATCTGGCGCAGCGCCTGGCCGACCGCGTGCTGTGCGTGTCCGGCGACGCGCCGGGGCCTGCGGGACGCCCGGAGGACGTGTTCACGCGCGCGAACATACAGGCGCTCTACGGCCTGCCCGAGGGCGCGTACGATCCCGTCACCGGCGGCGTGGAGCTGCCGCGCGTCACGGGAGCGCCCAGGGCGCTGGTACTGTCCTCCGGCGGGAGCGGCGTTTCCGTATATCGCGCGCTGCAGCGCGAAGGCGTGCCCTTCGCCGCCGCGATACTGCGTCCGGGCGAGCTGGACCACCACCTGGCTATGCTGTTGGCTGTGGAGACGGTCGAGGAAAGGCCCTATGTGCCGCTCGGCCGGGACGCCGTGGAACGTGCGCTCGCGCTCGTAAAGGCATGTGACCGCGTGATCGACGCGGGCGTATGCACGGACGGCGTGAACGAGGGCATGAAAGAGGTGCTGGATGCGGCGAAGGGGATGGGCAAGCTTCAAGGCGCGCGGACATAAAAAGGCATCCCGGGAGGGATGCGGGACGGATGGGGACGCTCGGCACGCATGAGCGATGACGACGTGGCGGACGCCATGAATGGCCTCCCTGCGCTGGGTCTGCGGACAAGCTCATCGGCGGGGACAGACCTGCGCGGGCATCCCATAAAAGGCATACCACGGCCAAACCTGTCCCACATCGCTCCGCCCGAACGCTTCAATCCCCCCAGCCCTTCCACACGTCCGGCCTGTACCCGACCGTCGCCTGCTTCCCGTTCCTGACCACGGGCTGTATGAGAAGCTGCTGGTTTTCGCACAGCACGTCCATCTTCGCCTGCGCCGCGGTATACCGGTACAGCGCCAGCGCGTCCTGGTCGCGCGCGTTCGGGTCGACCATGGCATCCGCACCGCCCACCGCCTGCGCCACGTTCTGAAGCTCGCGCGGGCTCATCTCCTTCTGCGCCAGGTCGACATACTGATAGCGTATGCCGCGTTCCTTGAACCAGCGCTCCGCCTTGCGCGCGTCCGCGCTCTTCTTCGTGCCGTAGATCTGTATGTTCATGCCCATACGCCTCCGCTCTTCGTGATGAAGAGAGTATAGCAGAAGCCCGCGCCCCTCGTCAAGCGCGGGAAAAAGAGAAGGCGCCGAACGCCCGGTATCGTTCCGGACATCCGGCGCCTTCGCCCATGTGCGCGTCATCGCACGCTACAGCGGTTCCCCCGCAAAGAAGTCGTCATATACGATGGAGGCCGCCATGCGCACGGGGTCGAATCCCCCGCCCTGTACGATCTCCACGTCGCCGCAATGCGCGTTCACGTGTGCGGCGACCTGATCGAATATCGCATCCCCGTGGCAGAAAGCGTCGCCCGCAAGCACCACGCGGGGCACCGAAAAAAGCTGCGCCAGGTTGACCGCGCCATAGGACGCGTATCTGACCAGCCGCTGCACGGCCCTCGCGCACCGCGGATCCCCGGCCTTCTCCGCCAGCTCCTCCAGCGTCGCGCAGCCCGTGCCCTCAAGCAGCGCGCGTTCGCTCAGCCATTCGCCCAGCGGCGCCTCGGCCATATCCGCATCCACGGCCATGCCGCCTATGTTCGCCGCGCGGCCTTCGTCGCCCCTGTAGAGCCGGCCGCCCGTCATCACGGCCGCGCCCAGCTGTTCGCCCGCGTAGAGCAGCGCGAAGCTCCCGCCGGTATCACGGAAGTACATCTCCTCAAGAGCGCGCGCCTCCACGTGGCCCATGGCGATCGCGCGCAGGCCTGTGCGGGACCCAATGTCGTGCGCGATGGAGCCGGCGTCCAGCCATGCAGAAGCACACACGCCCACGCCGAGTATGCGCGTGCGCGGCAGCTCCGACCTGTCTATGACGTCCTCGATGCATCGTTCGATGTCGATCGTGCCGTTCAGCGAGATGGTATTGCGGCAAAGGACCTCGCCGGACATGTCGATCGCGCCGGCGCTCAGTCTGTGCCGGCCCAGCACCACGCCAAGGAAGCACCCCGCGTTCGGGGAGATCCCCAGCTGCGTGCTGCGGCGCCCAAGGCGCATGCGGCCCACGATCCTGGTCTCCATCACGATGCCGTCGGCGATCAGATCCTCGATGATCTGCGTCACAGACGCGCGCGTGAGATGGGTCACCTCCGCGAGCTCCGCTCGAGAGATCGGCCTCATGCGGATCTCGTTCAAGATCAACTTCCGGTTGATCGCCCGCATGACCGATGCGTTGATCGCGCGCATATTCTCTCCCTTCGGAGCACGTGCGTTCCCGCGCGTAACGCCGTCTGGTACGCACCTGCGGCCCGAGGCGAAATTGCTCCTTTTCTATTATATTCGACATTCGCCCGCGGAAATCCTTTTTTTGACTATTAGTAATTCACTTTAACAAACATTATGGATTAGAATGCATGATTTCCTGCATTGTTCGTCATTTCTGGGACATATATTGAGATATGACAGGATCGCCTTCAAATCGAGCGCTCTCTTTACCCGAATCCTGCGTTTTTGCGGTCGACTAACCGTGACGTGCAGGTTAATTATAAGATAAGTTATGGAGTATGCATCGATAAGGATTTTCAATAAGGGTATGATGATTGCTTTGGTTTGCAGGGCTGCGGTCGATTCCCTTTGTTCTACTCCAAACACACTGCTGATAGAGTACAAAAGTATACTTGGTCCGACTCTCCACAGAGGGCAACGCTGTCAACTTTGGACAAGGGCATAACAAATCATAGGTATACGACGTCCGTGGGAAATGGCGGCTGATAGCCGCCGCTACGGGCCGTATGATTTGCAGATGCACCTGCGCAAACAGCATGGGTTCGCCTTAAGTTGACAGCGTTGCCACAGAGGGGGATCGTCATCACGAAGCAAAGCCTCCATGACGGCGATCCCCTGACGCTTCCGGATCTTCACGGAAACACGCTCCCGATATGGGCGCCAAGTCGGCGCGGGGGACCGAAATTCCCGCGACGATCCTTGGATATGCAAATACGGACGGCACCGCCGATGATATCGACTGTAAAAAATGGTCGGAAGTCGTTTTATTGAACACAAGGAACTGTCGCTTGTGTTCCGTTCTATCTTGACGCGCTGGACCACGCCGACCGCTACGACGGCAAGACCATATACGTCAAGGGGCGCGCATTCCGCATGGACGGGCTGCCGAAGAACTGCATGCTGTTCGGCCGCCACGCCATGACATGCTGCGCCAACGACATAGGCGGCATAGGTTACCTGTGCAAGGTGAAGGGCACGCTGCCCAAGGAGAACGCGTGGATCATGCTCACGGCCAAGGTCGAAGCCGGCTACAGCGCGCCGCACGGGCGCGACGGCATCAACTTGATCGCCACGAACATCACGCCGGCAAAGCCGCCGAAGGACGAGTTGGTGTACTTCAACAACTGAGAAACGAAAAACAAGGAACACGGGGACGGTCCTCCGTGTTCCTTCGTTTTGTATATAGGCCTCGGGCCGGGCAGGGCGGATCCCGCTTGTGTCTTCAAGCGAACCGTTCCGCGTATTCCCGGTGAAATCTATTCTCGTTCGATGTGCCTGGGCCTCGGTAAAGGCACGAAACAGCGCTCTCAAGGAATGGTTCTGGCCCAGGCAATGCCGCCCGGATCGGAAAAAAGCGATCACCGCTGTAGCCAGAAAACTGCTTTATATCCTTTATACCTTGCTCTCCAGAGGTATGCTTTACGTCCCGCCGGTACCGGCCTCCTAAGCAGTTTGACTGCCTTATTCCTCTTTTTTGTCATGCTCTTCGCATGGTCGGTTTTTGTCTCTCTTCACGCCTGCCTTTTTCGCACAAACCCGTCTCTGCGTTTCCAGAGGGCACCACTCTATCCAGGCCATTTTCCGTTAACCGCATTTCAAGCGGAGGGACGAGCCAAAGTCTCTCTTTCACCAATATGGTCATCCCTGCTGGGAATAACGTCGATTCTTCCATTCATATCCCTCCAGGAATACATCACATTCGTCATGAATTCCTACAAGTTCACACCAGCGGGCAGAAAGTAATTTTGCATAATCGATTGCTTGTAATCCGTAGCTTCCAAGTGAGTATCCATCATTAACCTCGACCAGCAAGGTCCTTCCGTCGGCAGCAAATCCGAAATCCATCGCGTAACCAGCTGGAGCTGTGGTAAAGTCAGCAATGGCATGTTCGATTGTTGTGCTGTTGAAATGATGCTTCCAGTCGCCATAATAAGGTCGGATATCCAGCACTTTCCCATATCGGACAAACGCTCGCCACTCTCTAAGGAACTCAACGACCTCACTGCATATCACAGGCTCACCTTCCTGGCAGTATGAAAGCTTTGGACAGTCACTCTCTTTTCTCAACACCATTCCGGTGAATCTTTTTTCACGTACTGGTTTCACAAACACTGGCCGGTTTTCAGTGTCAGCAAGAACCTGCTCTATTGTAGATCGCCAGATTCGTCTTCCAAGATACTTTTTCAGCTCTTCTGGGTAATCCAAGCGCGGCAAATCAATACCATATTCTTCCAGCTTTCCGCGAACTGCTCCAATGCCTCCTACGATCAAGTCATCTGGGCGACAGCCAGACAGTTCCTCCAGTGTTGCAAAGTACTGCGTTTCAAACCCCATTTCCCGAAACCCTTGATCTGCTATGAAGAAGTTGTGGCTTTTCGGGATTCCAGAGGGTGTTGACTGAATAAAGATTCTCACGTAAACCCCATCTCCTCGGCCTGTTGCTGAACATAGCGAGAGCGCTCTTCATCGTTATCTTCGCGCTTTCGCTGTTCGTATACAATGCGGAGAAGGTTTCGTGCACCAGCAGGAATGATGACATCAAACGCCGATTCCCCGTCAATTATGGTGCGACGGAAAGACTGCATGACGTGTGCTATGTATTCCTTCTCTGTCGAGTCTGCACCTTCATATCTCAGGATGATTGACATGCTGGCCAACACGCCAATCGCGCTATCCGTGAAATCCTTCTCAAATGCCTGGAAGCGCATAGGGACATCTGTATTCTCAGGCGTTTTTTCATAGATATACTCCAGTGTAGCCAATACGCCTTTCACTTGGTTGCTAGGAGCATTGACGCCCATTTTGATAAGTATCTCTGCCATGACGTTTGCCCTTCATTCCATTCATTATTCCATTTATTTGAAGAAATCGAACTCATCCACCGCGATTGCGACGATATCGAGGAACACAGGGGACCGTCCCCCGTGTTCCTCTACAACCCGTTGCCGCCACTTCCGCACGAGGCCGACGCTGATCCCCGTCAGTCTGCCCGTCTATCGGATGGATGCGCCTTCCTTCAGCAGCGCCCGCTCGTCCGTGAACCGAAAGGCTGTCTCTTCATCTATGTCCATGCATCGCAGACCGCCCCCTGTATTTGTCTACGAGCGACGGCCAGTCCGTCTGCAGCACGTCCGCGCCCATTTCCATGAGCCTGCCCCAGCCCGCCTCCGGGCCTATGCGTATCGAGATGTCGTCGTCCAGGCCTGCGCAGAGCGTGTCCTCGGGCTCCTCGTCGGTGATGACCAGCGTGTTGACCCAGGCGAAAAGGCCGTGGGCGTGCACATATGCGATCCCCTCGGGCGAGAGCAGCGGGCCGTCCGGGCGCGTCGCGATCAGCTCCGCGCCCACCGTGTTCACGTCCCTGTACGAAAGCGCCTCCTCCACATCCTCAAGCGAGTAGCAGATCGGCATGAACATGTACTTCCTCTCGTGCTCGTTCAGCTGTTCGATCACCTCGCGCGCGCGCAGCGGCGCCTTTATGATCGCCTGCGAGAGCATGTGCGGATGTTTGTCCAGTATGCCCGGCACGAGGCCTCCGGCCTTCCAGCTTCGGTCTATGTTGATGAGCTCGCCGTGGCAGAGGTATGCGCACACCTCGTCGAGCTGCTGGGCGTGCTGCCGGTTGGGCTGGTCCAGCGCGTTGCGCATCTGATAGTCGTCCACCCGCGCGCTCGTCATGGCCAGCGTGCTCTTCTGCGCGCCGAACAGCTGCAGCTCCGCGCCGTCGTGTATGCAGTATACCACGCCGTCCAGCGTGACGGATGTGTCCGTCTCGACGATGTCCGCGCCCATCATGAACGCGGCTCTGAACGCCATGGTCGTGTTCTGCACGATGTTCCCGTGCCAGCTGCCGCGGTGCGCCGCGATCAGCACGCCCTTCTCGGCGAACCGCCTGTTCAGGTTTTCATTGATCGAAGCAAATCTCTTTTGTCCAAAAACCATACCTATCTCCATTTCCACCGCTCAACGGCACTCGATTCCGAATTCCGAATTCTGAATTATTCTTTGATATTGTCCTTCCCCCCGCGCCCGTACACCAAATACAGCACGACCGCGGATATGATCATCATCAGCACCGCGTACACGAACGTGAGCGCCATGCCGTTGGGATTGGTGCCCATGTCCTCCGTGAGCGATTTGATCTTGACGCCCAATGTCGGCGTGGTCGGATGGTACAGAAACGCGGACATGTCGTAGTCGATCAGAAGGCCGTTGAAGTTCAGCGCCGCGATGGCCATCACCGTAGGCAGTATCACCGGGAATATGACGCGGCGGAACGTGTAGAACTCGCCCGCGCCCATGTTGCGGGACGCGTCCTCCAGCGCGTTGTCCAGCGAGAAGAACGCGGCCTTGGTCATGCGCATCGTGAACGGAAGCTTTATGATGACATAGCCGAACAGCAAGAGTATCAGCGTGCCGATCAGCGGCCTGTTGAACATGTACCACCGGGGCTGGTTGAACGCCAGCATCAGCGAGAGCGCGATCATGGTCGTGGGCAGGAGCCACGGCAGCATCAGGCTGTATTCGAGCACGTTGGCCGATATGGAATCGCGGCGCTTCTGTATGAAGCGGCACGCCAGCACGACCATGAGGCCCACCACCACCGCCGCCGTCACCGAATAGATGATCGATGTCAGGAACGGCTTGTAGGCGCTCACGGAGCTCAGCAGCGTCCTGTAGTTCTCAAGCGAGAACGTCCTGAAGTCCAGCGAACGCATCTGTATGTGCTGCGTGTCCGAGAACGAGAACAGCACGATCATGACCACCGGTATCACATAGATGACGAAAAGCACATACGCGTATATGTGCACCAGCACGTTGACCACGGGATTCGCGATCTTCTGCTTGGTGATCTTCGTCTTGACCTTGGACACGGACATGTAGTGGCCGCGCCGCTCTATGGCGGTCATGATCGCAAGCAGTATCATGCTGGCCAGGCCCAGCACCAGCGACAGCACCGCCGCCAGGCTCTTGGCCGATGTCGTGGTCATGTTGGCGAAGTCGTGTATCATCGGGTTGATGGTCTGGAAGCCCGTACCGCCCACGAGCATGGGGGCCGACATGGCGCACAGGCCCGTGATGAACGTGAGTATCGTCACCGCGAACAGCGACGGCAGCAGCACCGGCAGCACCACACGCCTGAGTATGTAGCCCTGGCCCGCGCCCATGTTGCGCGCGGCCTCGACCGTCTGGAAGTCGACCGAGCGCATGGCGTTGCGCAGGAATATCATGTGATTGGACGTGCATGAGAACGTCATCACGAACAGCACCGCCCAGTAGCCCTGGAACCAGTTGATGTCCATGTCCGGGAAGACCTGCCTGAGCGCCGTGGTCAGTATGCCGTTGGAGCCGTATATGAACTTGTAGCCGGACACCAGCGTCACGCCGCCATAGATCAGCGTGGTCAGATACCCCAGCCTCAGTATCTTTGCGCCCTTGATGTCGAAGTATTCCGTGATGAGCACAAGCGATATGCCCACGAAGCCCACCGTGACGGACAGCGTCGGCGCGAGTATGAACGAATTCTTGAGCGAATTCATGGCCTTCTTGCTCTTCAGGAGCTTTTCGAACGTCTCGAACGAGAAGCCCGTCTCCGTAAAGAACACCGTGCGCAGCAGGTTGATGAGCGGAAGGACCAGAAGCGCCAACACGAACCATGTGAACACGACGGCCATGACCGCCGTCAGCGCGATCTGTCCGGGCGTCATGCGCGCCAGGCGTATGCGAAGTTTCTGCATGCGTGCCGCCCCCTCAGTACGTCATCAGGTGCTCGGGATCCAGAGAGACCGTCACCTGATCGCCCATTTCAAAGTACTTGTAGCCGTCGTTCTTCTCTATGCACTTGAGTATCTGACCGTTCACGTCGATCTGATACTTGATGTACAGGCCGAAGTATTCGCGCGCGACGATCTTTCCGACGAACCTCACGCGCCGCGGGTCGTCGGCGTCGTTGACGTGTATGCGCTCCAGGCGGATGTAGGTCGGCGCGTTCGGGTCGAGCGCGCGGCCCGACTGGTCGGCGACCGCCTTGACGAAGTTGGGCGCAAGCTTGTTCATATCGCCTATGAAGTTACAGGCGAATTCCGTGGCGGAGTGATTGTAGATCTCGTAAGGCGTGCCGGTCTGCTCGATCACGCCCTTGTTGAACACGGTGATGCAGTCCGAGAGCGTCAGCGCCTCCTCCTGGTCGTGGGTCACGTACACGGTGGTGATGCCGAAGCGGCGCTGCATGTCCTTCAGTTCCTCGCGCAGCTGCACGCGCAGCTTGGCGTCCAGGTTGGAGAGCGGCTCATCCAGGCAGATGATCTCCGGATTGGTGACCAGCGCGCGGGCTATGGCGACGCGCTGCTGCTGGCCGCCGGACAGCTCCGCCACCTTGCGTTCGAGCTGCTGCTCCGTCAGGTCGACCTTGACGGCCATTTCCTTGACACGCCTGTCGATGTCCGGCTTCGCGACCTTCTTGACCTTCAGGCCGAAGGCGATGTTCTCATACACGGACATGGTCGGGAACAGCGCGTAGTTCTGGAACACCATGCCTATGTTGCGCTTTTCCACCGGCACGTGCGTGATGTCCTTGCCCTTGACGCTGACGGTGCCGGCGGTGGGCTCGATGAAGCCCGTGATCGTGCGCAAAGTAGTGGTCTTTCCGCAGCCGGAGGGCCCCAGGAACGTGTAGAACTGGCCTTCCTCCACGTGTATGTCGATGTCCTTGAGCGCGGTAAAGTCGCCGAATCTGACCTCGATGCCCTTGAGATCGATCATGGGAAACACCTCTCTAATATAGGGTTTGGGATTGGTCAATGGGAGGGAGTGATCCAATTCGGAATTTGGAATTCGGGATCGATAGTCTGGTGGGTAATTCTAAATTGACGGAACGGGGACAAGGTCGCCCTTGTCCCCGTTCCATCTTTGCGGGGGTCGATGCTTACTGCATGTACTCCAGCATGATCTTCTCGCACCAGGCGTCGATGTTCGCCGCGACCAGCGCCCAGTCGATGTCCTGCGCCGGTATGGAGCACATCTCGACCTGGCTGGCGGGCGCCTTGTCGGCGGCCAGCTCGTTGGCGGGCATGGTCTTGAATTCCTCGGACCACTCGCCCTGGATCTGCGCGGAGCCGAACCACTCGATGAAGCGCTTGGCCTCCTCCTTGTTCTTGGAGGTGCTCACAAGCGCAACGCCCTCGACCGCGTAGGGTATGCCGATCTCGGGGACGGCATAGCCGGTCTTGGTGCCGTAGGTCTCGTCATACTGGTCCGCGCCGGAGGACCACATCTGGCCCATCAGCACCGGAGAATCCGGGTTCGCGATCTGCGCGTACAGGTCGACGCCGTCCTCGACGGGCGTGCCGTGCGCGAAGAACGCCTCGATGGCGGCCCAGCCTTCATCGGAGATGCCCAGCTCGCCGTTCTCGTCGACGTAGCGGGTCAGTATGCCGGCCAGCACGTTGCGGGTGGTGCCGCCCGTCAGCTTGATCTGGGACTCATACTTGCCCCAGAACTCTTCCTTCTCCCAGAGGTCCGGCCAGTCGGTGGGCGCCTCTTCGGGGGAGACCTGGTTCGTGTCATACGCCAGCAGTATCGCCTGCTTGACGATGGCGTAGTAGTAGCCGTTGGGATCGTTCAGGCCCGCAGTGACCTCTTCGGCCCAGCTGGGCGCGTCGATGGCCTCGATGATGCCGCGGGAGATCAGGTCGTTCCAGATGATCGCGTTCAGGCCGAACACGACGTCGCAGGGCGTCGCGTCGCCCTCGTTGATCAGGCGCTGCTGTACGGCGCCGGCGCCCTCTTCCACGATGGTCAGCTTGTAGCCGTCCTGCGCGGCGCGCTCAGTCAGCCACTCGGCGCGTCCGGAGGAGCCGGAGTTCGTGTAAACGGTCAGCTCGACGCCCGTGCCCTTGACGTCGGCGCCCTTGGCCTCTTCAGCCATGGCGGGCATCATCGCCACGGACAGGACCATCGCAAACGTGAGCAGCAATGCAAAGATCTTCTTCATGATGTATACCTCCTGTAAATTTCTCGGTCCCTGTTTGGGAATCGTGTTAATTATAGCGCACATCGCCACAAATGTCAATTGTAATGTTGAACCGTCGGGACGAAATGACAGAACGTCCACGCGCGGCGGACGCATCGTAAGCGGCGGCCGCGGACGCGGCATGCCGCGTCCGCGTAACAAGTCATAATACACTGTCGAGATCCCCGGCCATTGACTGTTAACTGTTAACTTTTAACTGTCAACACAACACCCGCCCGCTGACATGGAGCACTTTATAAACTCCTAACTCCTAACTCCTCATTCCTCACTCCCACCTCGCGTACGCCTTCAGCACGTTCCTTATCCAGTTGCCGATCAGCTCCGCGTTCGCCTTCTGCGCGCGGTACGACGCGACGGGCGCAGCGTCGTCCGGGAAGCCGCCCAGCGCCTCGAACGTCATCGCCATCATGCCGTTTTCGATCGCCCAGTTGCGCAGCATGCAGGCGTCCGGGTTCGCGTTGATCGTGATCGTCCCGAACGGCGCGGCGGTCTCCGGCTGTCCGTAATCTTCGATCAGGCTTTCGGTGACCTCCTCGATCTGCCTTTTGGACGCCTCGTACATGACCGCGCCGAACGGGTCGGAACGCACCACGAAGGTATGGCTGTGCCAGTTGCAGCACTTCATGCTGTCAGGGGCTATGTTGTAGTTCCCGTAATTGTGGAAGTCGATCACGCAGAGCGCGTCCGCGTTCGCCTCGATCACATCGCGGACCATACGGGTCTCCGGCTCCGAGAACGCCGCAGGGCCGGAGGTCTCCCCCGTGCCCGTGGCGAAGTCCACGTCGTAGTTCCTGTTCAGGTCTACGCCATTGGCGTTCACGCGCACGTAGTTGTCGAAGCCATAGGGATTCATGCACGGCAGCAGCACGAGCGTCACGTTCTCGTGGATGTAGCCGAGCGCGGGGTCGTCCTGCCAGTGCTCCAGCAGGTCCCGCGCGAAATAGTACAGGCCGAACGGCGCGACCTTCTCGTAGCCGTGCTGCCCGCTCACGACGATGAGCTTAGGCCCGTTCGCCGCCCCCGAAGCGGGCATGAGCGTATAGGACACGCACGTGGTCTTCCCGTCCGAGCTGAGCCCCAGCTCCGTCCGCGTGACGGCGTCCCCATGCCCCTCGGCCAGCGCGTCCCACGCCGCGAAATAGCGCTTCGCGGTCATGCGCTTGGCCCTGTCGCCGCTGCCGAACAGGCTGAAGTCGCGGGCGGGGCTCTTGTAGTATACGTCGAGGCTGGTCGTCCCGAAGCCTATCTCCCTGTACAGCGGGCTCGTATCGAGCATCGGGTCGCACATCAAGAAGAACACGCTCGCCTCCGCGCCGCGCACGAGATCCGCCTGCGCCGCGGTGAAGAACACGTTGATGTTTCCGTCCCTGTTGAGCACGGAGGACACCGTGGTCCAGTTGAGCCCGCCGTCCAGCGCGCACACCACGCCGAAGAGCTTCGACGTGAGCATGATCTCGGGCTCCACGGGTATGCTCACGAACACGTCCGCGTCGGGCTCTTCCCCCTCCGATATCGCGATCATGAACATGTCGATCACGCGGTAGCGGCTGAAGTCCGTGCCCTCGGGCGCGCGGCCCCTCTCGATGCAGTCGCGCCGGACCTCCTCGGAGAGTATACCTTCCTCGCCCAGCGCGCCGTAGAGAGCGCGCGCAAAGTCGGTGGGCGGGTATTCCGTCACGGCCGCGCCTTCCGCGCGCGCGGCCGCCGTCAGCAGCACGACGAACAACAGTAAGAGCATCCTTCTCATGGCTGCGCCTCCGCGAACGTCCTGAGCACGTTCCTGAGCCAGTTGCCGATCAGCTCCGCGTTCGCCTTCTGCGCGCGGAAGCTGGCGTTGTCATAGCGGTCGTCGCTGAAGCCGCCCAGCGCCTCGAACGTCATGGCCATGAGTCCCCTGGAAAGCGCCCAGTTCCTGAGCATGGGGTGCGGCGAATTGAGCGTGGATATGCGCCCCAAGCGCACGGATGCGGGCTGCCCGTACTCGGCCTTCAGCTCCGCCGAGATCTCGTCGATATGCGCAAGCGACGCATCGTACATCAGATGGTAGTAGGGGTCGCTGAGCACGAGCTCGTTGTAGCTGTGCCAGTTCGTGTTCAGGGGGTCATTGCTGCTCAGTTTCGCCTGTCCATAGTTGTGGAAGTCGATCAGGAACATGGCATCCATGTTCGCCTCGACCACGTCCCGAACCATACTCGTCTCCGGCTCCGAGAACGCCTCCGTACCGGAGGAGGTCACGCCCTCCACGCCGAAGTTCAGGTCGTAGTTCCTGTTCAGGTCGACGCCGTTGGCGTTCACGCGCACGAAGTTATCGAAGCCGTAGGGGTTCATGCAGGGCAGCAACACGAGCGTCACGCTTTGGCGGAAGTAGCCCAGCGTGGCATCCTCCTGCCAGTGCTCCAGCAGGTCACGCGCGAAGTAGTACAGGCCGAACGGCGCGACCTTCTCATAGCCGTGCTGCCCGCTCACGATGATGATCTTGGGCTCCCGCCCCGTCGCCTGCTCGGGGCGGAATGTGTACATCCTGCACACCGTCGCGCCGTCCGAGCTCACGCCCAGGTCCTCCGCCGTGACGTACTCCGGATACGGCGCGACGAGCGCGTCCCAGGCCTCGAAGTACTGTTTCGCGGTGGTGCGGCGCGCCCTGTTGCCGCGCCCGAAGAGCATGTAGTCGTCGCCCAGGCTGTGGTAATAGCCGTCCAGCGCGCAGTCGCCGAAGTCCACGTCCCTGTACAGCGCGCTCGACTGAAGGGACGTGTCGCACAGCAGGAAGAAGAGCGTCGTCTCGGACGCGCGCATCAGCCGCACGCCCTCTGCGTCGACCGATGCGTCCAGCAGGCCGTCACCGCCGACCGAAGCGGGCACGCAGAACCAGTGCATCTCCCCGTCGAACGCGCAGGCGACGCCGAACGTCACGGCGCTTTCGGAAAGCGGCGCGGCCAGAGGCAGAATCCCCCGCGCCTCCGCCCCGTCGCCCTCCACCGCGAGGCAGAAATGATCCGCCACATAGAACCCCTCGGGCGAGGAAAAGTCCTCCTGCGACTGCAGGGCGTCCGCGACCTCCGCGGCGAGTCCCTGCGCGCCGTAAGTGCTGAGCACCGCGTCGGCAAAGTCATTGGCCGGCAGCGCGACAAGCGCCGCCTCGTCCGCCAGCGCCGGAACGATAAGAAGGAACATGAGCGTGACGAACACTAAAAGCGTATGTTTCATGGCGTCTCCTTTGTGAGGCTTCGTTGGTTTGTTCGATTATAGCACACTTCCCGACGGTCCCGCAATATTATGTTCGTATTATTTCCATCAGAGCATACATCGTCTCTGCCGCGAACCGGTCTTAGAAGTTCCGACGGCTTGACCTGCCCGTTTTCATTGGTGTATAATATCCCACGAACGCGGGCCACGCGCCCGCCACATATCCACGCACGGAAACACGGAGGCGGCACATGCAAAACGTACACATCGGCACGCAATGTGTGCAGGGCGGCTACACGCCCGGCAACGGCGAACCCAGGCAGATCCCCATCGTACAGTCCACCACATTCAAATACGACACCAGCGAGGACATGGCGAAGCTGTTCGACCTGGAGGCGTCGGGCTATTTCTATACGCGCCTGCAGAACCCGACCAACGACTATGTCGCCGCAAAGATCGCCGCGCTCGAGGGCGGCACGGCCGGCATGCTCACGTCGTCCGGCCAGGCGGCCAACTTCTTCGCGCTGTTCAACATCGTCAATGCCGGCGACCACATCGTCGCCTCGTCCACGATATACGGCGGCACCTTCAACCTGATCGCCGTGACGATGCGTAAGATGGGCATAGAGGCCACGTTCGTGCCGCCCACCTGCACCGACGAGGAATTGGACGCCGCCTTCCGTCCGAACACGAAGGCCGTGTTCGGCGAGACCATCGCCAACCCCGCGCTGACGGTGCTGGACATCGAACAGTTCGCCCGCGCCGCGCACGCGCACGGCGTGCCGCTCATCGTGGACAACACGTTCGCCACGCCCGTCAACTGCCGCCCGATCGAGTGGGGCGCGGACATCGTCACGCACTCCACCACCAAGTACATGGACGGCCACGGCGTCGCCGTGGGCGGCGCGATCGTGGACGGCGGACGCTTCGACTGGATGGCGCACGCGGACAAGTTCCCCGGCCTCACCACGCCGGACGAGAGCTACCACGGCATCACATACGCCGAGAAGTTCGGCATGGGCGGCGCGTTCATCACGAAGTGCACCTCCCAGCTCATGCGCGACTTCGGCTCGATACAGTCCCCGCAGCACGCCTTCTACCTGAACCTTGGCCTTGAAAGCCTGCACGTGCGCATGAAGCGCCACTGCGACAACGGCCAGGCCGTGGCGGAGTTCCTTGCAAAGCACCCCGCCGTATCCCAAGTGCACTACTGCGGGCTTGCGAGCGACCCCTACCACGCGCGCGCGGAGAAATACCTGCCGAACGGCTCCTGCGGCGTGGTGAGCTTCGAGCTGAAGGGCGGCCGCGAGGCGGCGAGCGCCTTCATGAAGGGGCTTCGGATCGCGGCGATCGAGACGCACGTCGCCGACGCCCGCACCTGCTGCCTGAACCCCGCCACCAGCACGCACCGCCAGATGACGGACGAACAGCTGGCCGCCGCGGGCGTGCCCGCCGGTCTGATACGCATAAGCTGCGGCCTGGAGGACAGCGAAGATCTGATCGCGGACATCGCGCAGGCGCTGGAACGAATCAATGAGGAATGAGTAATGATGAATGAGTAATTGAGTTTGCCGGACATCGTTATGTGGGCGCTCGATCGGAGCGACGTCCTGTTGACGCCGTCTCCGCGACGAAACCTTGGATCGCCCGCTATTATCCTACCTTGATCCCCGAGCTGACGTGACCTGTCGAGTCACGTGCAGCACAGCCACCGCGCGAAGCGTCCTTGACGGTCTTCGCCCTCGACCAGGCTGCGTCGCGCCGAGGGTACGCGGCGGGTCAGCCAGGTGACCGCGCCGCTAGTCGAGCCTTCGGCTCTCCCTCGATCTCCTCCTGTCTGCTAAACTAAACTACACGGCGGCGTGATAAGGTCTCGTTTCTGACCTCTCACCCGTCGCCGTGATACTTATCAATCAGACAGGGGGAGGTTCGTCAAGGATGGCGGCCGGTCGAGGTATTCTACGCTCCCTCAAGATAAGGCTACCCATTTTCTTAGACCGACCCCATTACTGATTATAGAGGGGAGTTGTTCCCATGGCTCATCTCGAAGCTGCGCGCGGCGTCGTGCGCGAACGCATCGGCCGGCTCAGGCCTCTGCTTGAGCGCAGGCCGGGGCTCTACAAGCTGTTTGAAAACTGCTTCATGAACACGCTGGACACCACCGTGCAGGAGACGGGCTGCGACACGTTCGTGATCACGGGCGACATCACCGCGATGTGGCTGCGCGATTCCACGGCGCAGGTGCTGCACTACATACGCTTCTGCGACGACCCGGACGTCGCGGCGCTGATCGAGGGCCTGATCGCGCGTCAGGCGAAGAACATACTGCTGGATCCCTACGCGAACGCCTTCAACCGCGAGCCCAGCGACTACAAGCCCTTCGACGACCATCCGCGCGCCGGCGACTGGGTCTGGGAGCGCAAGTACGAGATCGACTCGCTCTGCCACCCGGTGCTGCTGGCGCACAGATACCACGCGCAGACGGGCAGCACGGCCTTTATGACGGAGGATTTCATGAAGGCGCTCGCGACCATCGTGGACGTGTTCGCCACAGAACAGGATCACGCGCAGAGCCCTTACCGCTTCGAGCGCACGAACTGCCCGCCCAGCGACACGCTGCCAAACGGCGGCATGGGCGCGCCCGTGGCGCGCACGGGCATGACGTGGTCCGGCTTCCGCCCCAGCGACGACGCATGCATGTACGGCTACCTGATACCCGCAAATCTCTTTGCGGCGCAGGAGCTTATACATATCGCGAGATTCGCGCGTTTGAAGGGAGACGAGGCGCTCGCGGCGCGCGCCGAAGCGCTCGCGGACGAGATACGCCGGGGCGTGGAACGCCATGGCGTGGTGCATGACGACAGATCCGGCGAGATATACGCCTATGAGGTCGACGGACTCGGCCATGTAAACCTGATGGACGACGCGAACGTGCCCAGCCTTCTGGCGCTGCCCTACCTCGGGCTCTGCGACAAGGATGACCCGCGCTACCTGAACACGCGCGCGTTCGTGCTGAGCGACCAAAATCCTTTCTATTATGAAGGAAAGCTCGCGCGCGGCATAGGCAGCCCGCACACGCCCAAGGGCATGCTCTGGCCCATCGCGCTCGCCGTGCAGGCCATGACCTCCACGAACGAGGCGGAGATCGCCTCGCTGGTGGACATGCTCGCGTCCACGCACGCCGGCACCTACTTCATGCACGAAAGCCTGGATCCGGACGACCCGGCCCGCTTCACGCGCCCGTGGTTCGCCTGGGCCAATTCGATGTTCGGCGAGCTGATCTACAGGCTGTACGAGGAGGGACGCCTCGAGGCCGTGATCGGCCAATGACCGCCACAATCTGTGGCAAACGGCGAATAGTTGCGACGAAATTTCCTGAATATTGTAAATTATTTCCGTATCGTCATACTTCTGCAATATTTCGAAACAATTGTTCATGTATAATTAAAATCCTTCACAATTCTGATATGGACATTTTGCGGCAATTATGCTATGATTATGTTCAAAGGGCGACTATGGAGGTGTAGTTATGAATACAATTCGTCGCGCTATGGCAAGCTTGCTGATCGTCCTGACGCTTCTGTCCGTCTTCACGACCGCGTTCGCGAGCAGCGAGTATCTGGTTTCCGCCAACAACGTCGTTGTCCGCAGGACGCCTGACAAGGCGGGCTACAAGGTCGGCAACGTCGACAAGGGCATCAAGGTAAAGAGGTTGGGTTCCAGCAACGGCTACACGAAGGTCGAGATACTGTCCGGCCGCCTCAAGGGCAAGACCGGTTACATCTTCTCCGCCTACGTCAACAAGAGCGGCAAGATCGAAGACGCCGCCAAGAAGGGCGTCAACGTCGTCAACAAGGCCGTCTATCTGCGCAACGCGCCCAGCAAGACGGAGGGCAAGGTCATCCGCACCCTCGGTCGGAGGGAAAAGGTCAAGGTGCTGAGCATCGATTCCAGCGGGTGGGCCAAGGTCGTCACGTCCAAGAACGAGACCGGCTATTGCTACTCGACCTACCTGTCCAGCAAGTAAGCCACACGGATAAAAGAGCTTCCTTCACATTCGAAGGGAGCTCTTTTGATGTGTCGGGCCAGATATCGAACACGCCAAACACGTCTGGTGCTCGCTGAAATCCGTCTGCAAGCAGTACCACGACGGGCTGATCACGCGCGCGGCGCTGGATGCCTACCGAAGCCCGAAAGGTCTCTTCGAAGCATGCTACGAGAGCGGCTTCTTCAGCCGTTGGACGATGGGCGCGGGCGTCCATCATACGGGGCCTGATGCGGGAAAGCCCATGCACATCAGCCGCATACGGCCGGGCAGCCTCGCCGTGATGACCACGCGCAAACCTTCCGACCGGTAGGCGGACAGGTTCGTATTCGCGGTGTTCCTGGTGAGCAGCAGCTACAGCGGAGACGATCAGACCGAGGGCCTCCTGACGGCCGATCCGGTATGGCGCATAGAATTGAAGCCCGGGCAGGCCGAAAGGATACTCTTTTGGAATTACTACTTCAACGCAAGGAAGCCCGGGAGGATCGTGTTCGGAAGCGGGCTCCACAGATACCTCACGGACATTGAAGCATGCCAGATGCTCCGCGACATCGCATACGTGCAGAACGATGCGTTCTCAAAAGCGTTCTTCACGCACTTTTGCGCGATCAACAATATCGACCCCGATAAGCTGGGGCCGCCGTCAGGCGCATTGATGAGAAGGGAAAGATCAGAAAGACAAGACTGAGGGTAGCATCGACGGCTTCCAAGATAAGGCATCTGACCCCGTAGCGGCGGCCTCCAGGCCGCCCACGTCACCCCTCCGGCATCCCCAAGCGCGCTCTCACGCGCCTTCATCCAAAATCGGGCCGCTCCCCATCCGTGAAGAGCGGCCCCGGTCGTATACCGTCAGTCGTTTCGAAGGTTCTCGGCAAGCACCCTGTCGAGCATCGCGCACTGTTCCGGACCGAGCGGACGGAAGGGACGCCTCGGCACGCCCACGTCCACGCCCATCTTACCAAGCACGTATTTGATGGCGGGGATCAGCCCCACGTCGCACAGCGCGTTCATGATGTCGTTCGCCCTGACCTGCAGCGCACGCGCCTCGTCCAGACGCCCGGCGCGGAACAGGTCGTATATCTTTTTGTAGTGCGGGAACATGAAGTTAAACGTGCTTCCGATGTTGCCGTCCGCGCCCAGCGCAAGGCCCGCGACCATGGTCTCGTCAAAGCCGTTCATGACGATGAGCGTCGGGTTGACGGCCTTGATGCGCTCCAGCTGGTATACCACCTGATTGGTGTGCTTCACGCCCATGATGAAGTCGCTTTTGAACAGCTTCCGCGTGACAGGGTCGGCCAGGTCGAACGGGCGGTTGGTGTTGCCGGGGAAGTTGTAGATCACCACCGGCAGGCCGGAGGCCTGCGCGATGTCGGCGTAATACCCGTAGACCGCCTCGCTGCCAAAGCCATAGTAGAACGGCGGCGTCGCGGCCACGGCGTCGTAGCCCAGCGCTGCGGCGCGCCGCGCGAGGTCCTCGGCCTCGCGCGTGGCGATGGCGCCCACGTGCGCCGTCATGTAGGCCCTGTCCCTGTACTGCGCGGCAGTCTCGAACACGGCGATGCGTTCGTCGTGGCTCAACAGGAAGCACTCCGCGGAACTCCCGCCTATGAAAAAGCTGTCCGCGCCCTGCGCGATGTTGAACTCGAGCAGGCGCTCGAGCGCCCTGTGGTCCACGCGCTCTTCCCTGTCAAAGGGCGTGGCGGTCGCCGGCACGACGCCGCCCAGCGCGATCGGTCTCGGCATGGTATCCCCCTCCGTTCCGTATGGTCATTTTCGGGAGAAAGCAGGCCGCTTTCTCCCGAATGTACCCTTACTTTTCCTCCGGCACGCCCTGCGATTCGAGCCGGTTGATCTTTCTCTGGTTGAATATCGAGAACACGATGGTCGCCACGCTCACCACGAAGAAGCCTATAGCGATGGGGTGGTGCAGTATCTCCCAGAAGTTGCCCTGATTCAGGTCCACGAAGCGCACGAAGTTCTGTTCGCACATGGGGCCTAAGATCAGCGCCAGCAGTATCGGCGAGAGCGGGAACTCGTACTTGTTCATGAGCCAGCCGACCACGCCGAACAGCACGCACACGCCCACGTCGAACACGCTCTTGTTGATCGAGAACGCGCCCAGCAGCGACACGACCAGTATGATGGGATAGAGCATCTTCTTTTCTACAGACACGATCTTCGCGAACAGCCTGACGCCCAGGCAGCCCACCAGCAGCATGGCCAGGTTCGCAAGCATCAGCGCCGCGAACACGCGGTAGACGGTGGGCAGCTCTTCGACATACATCATGGGGCCGGGCTGTATGCCCTTCATGATGAACGCGCCAAGCAGCACCGCCGTGACGGCGTCGCCCGGCACGCCCAGCGACAACAGCGGTATCATTGCGCCGCCGGAGCAGCCGTTGTTTGCGGACTCCGTGGCGGCCACGCCGTTGGGTATGCCCGTGCCCCACTTCTCCGGATGCTTGGAGAAGGACTTGTTGAACGCGTAGGACACGAACACGGCGATGTCGCCGCCCGCGCCGGGTATCGCGCCTATGAACGTGCCTATGATGCCGCCCGAGAGTATGTTGGGCCAGATCTGCCTGATGGTCTTGCCGTCCGGCAGCACGTTCGTGATCTTCTCGCTGTTCTTCATCTGCGTCTCTTCGCCGTTGATGATGCGCTCGACGCCGGCGATGACCTCCGCGATGGCGAACAGGCCGATCAGCGTGGGTATAAAGCTGAATCCGCTCAGCAGGGGCTTCATGCCGAATATGTACCTCTTGACCGAATAGGTCGGGTCAAGGCCCACTGTGCACAGCAGCAGCCCGAAGAACGCGGAGATCAGTCCCTTGGCGATGGACTTGCCGGAGATCGACACGATGACGGAAAGCCCGAAGAACGCAAGCATCAGCATCTCCGCGGAGGTGAACTTCATGGCGACCTTCGCCACCAGCGGCGAAAGGAACGTCATGATCAGCGCGCCTATGATGCCGCCGCAGAACGAGGCGAACATCGCCACGCTCAGCGCCTTGCCCGCCTGGCCGTTCTTGGTCATCGGGTAGCCGTCGATCAGCGTGGCCGCCGCCGAGGGCGTGCCCGGCGCGTGTATCAGTATGGCGGAGATCGAGCCGCCGTACATGCCGCCGCAGTATATGCCCAGCAGCAGGCCTATGGACGGTATCAGATCCATGCCGTAGGAAAACGGTATCAGCAGCGCCACGCCCATGGTCGCGGTCATGCCCGGTATCGCGCCCAGCAGCACGCCGCCCATGGCGCCCAGCAGCGTCATCAAAAGCACCTGTACGCTCGAGAAGACGGCGCCATAGCTTTGAAACAGTAAACTCCAATCCATATGCCCGCCTCCTCAGATCCTGTCGACCAGGTCGCGCAGCGGCTGCAGCACGCCCATGGGTATGTTCACGGTCAGCAGCTTATAGAATATGAACCACATCACGAGCGGCACCAGCACCGAGACCAGTATCACCGTCACGGGCTTGCGCTTTCCGATCAGCCACATGATCACGATGGATATCACCGCCGACACCAGCACGTAGCCCAGACTGTCGAACAGCGCCACATACAGCACGCACAGCGCGATGACCAGCAGCGCCGCGCCGAAGCCCTTGTTTTTGATCGGGTTCAGCGAGGGCGCGGCTTCCGCGTTGGGATCGTCCGGCTTCATCTGCCCGGCCAGCTTGACGACGGACTGTACGAGCAGCACGACGGTGAATATCGCCATGCCTATGATCATGATCTGCGGGAACGTCGAGGCCTGCACGTACGCGCCCTTCACCTGGCGGAAGCCGGAGGCCTGCACATAGGCCCAGATCTCGAACGCCAGCAGCAGGACGGAAATGACCAGGTTCGAGAAGGCCTTGGTCTTTGTCTTTTGCACTTACATCACGTCCTTATCGCATCTACTCATGAAATATGGGCGGGCAGCGGCCCGCCCATACGGGGATATGTCTGGCATTACAGCAGGCCGACGGCCTCCATGGCGGCGGGCACGTCGATGGCGGCCTGCGCGATGAACGCGGTGTACTCCTCGGCGTTCATGTAGGAGATGGCCTGGCCCATGTTGCCCATGGCAGCCACGAAGTCGGGATCCTCGATGGCCGCGGCGCAGGCATCCTCAAGGGTCTTGCGGATCTCTTCGTCCACGCCCTTGGGCAGCGCAAGGCCGCGCTGGGTGGCGTACACGGCGTCCACGCCCTGCTCCTGGCAGGTGGGGATGTCCTTGAAGGACTCGGCGGGGTTGCGCTCGGTGTCCATGACGCCCAGGCAGACCAGGTCGCCGGACTCGATGAAGCTGCGCGCCTCCGCCAGGGACACGGTCACGCCCTCGATCTCGCCCTGCGCGGCGGACTTCACGGCGTCGGCGGCGCCGTCGGCGAAGGTGATCATGCGGATCTCGATGCCGGTGGCGTTCATCAGGTAGCCGCCCGCGATGTGCCAGACGGAGCCGGAGGAGGAGCCGCCCATGCGGACCTCGCCGGGATGCGCCAGGCAGTAGTCGATGTAGCCCTGCAGATCGGCGATGCCGTTGTCGGAGGCCCACTTGGCGTTCACGGTGACGGCGGCGGCGTCGGTGTTCACGCGGCACAGCGCGTCGTAGTCCTCATAGGTGTAGTCGGACATCTCCAGCGCCTTGTAGGTCGCCAGCTCGAAGGTGATCATGCCGATGGTATAGCCGTCGGGATCGGCGTCCGCGATGGCCTCGTGGCCGGTGACGCCGGAGGCGCCGGTACGGTTGTCGACGGTGATGGTCTGGCCCAGCTGCTTCTCAAGCGCCGCAGTGAACGCGCGCAGGCAGCTGTCCGTTCCGCCGCCGGCGGACCAGGGGTTGATCGCGGTCAGGCCCTTTGTGGGATAGTCCGCGGCGAAGGCCACAGTAGCGAGGCCGGCGATCAGCAGGACCGCCACGACGAGCGAAAGGATCTTCTTCATGGATGTCTCCTCCTTGTCATTGGACCGCGCTTACATTGCGCGATCATTGCATTTAGTATCGCACAACTTGCCAAAGCTGTCAATATAGTTTGAGGCATTCGGTTAAGATTTTTTTATGACTCGATGCCCGATGCGTCCGATGCAGCCGGGTATCCGCGCATCGACATGCAGGGTGACGGATGGATCACGAACGGGGGCCATCTCAAAGCATCGTTACACACAAACCTCGCCCGTAACAGCGGCGTCTACGCCGCCACTTCCCAGCCTTCCCCGCAACGGGCAGCGCTGTCAGCTCAAGGCGATCCCATGCTGTTTTCACAGCTGCATCCGCAGATCATGCGATCCGTAGCGGCGGCTATCAGCCGCCATTTCCGCCAATGTCATGCCTTGATCCCCGGGCCAACGCGCCGAAGCGCCCTTGACGGTTCTCCTCTTGTCTGCTAAACTGAAGTACACGGCGGTGTGACAAGGCTTCGTTCCTGACCTCTCACCCGTCGCCGTGATACTCATCAGGCGTACAGGAGGAGGGCTTCAGCATGAACAAAGAACTGCGCGCACGCGCACAGGATCTGACGATAGCCTATATCGGCGGCGGCTCGCGCGGCTGGGCGTGGGGGCTCATGAGCGACCTGGCGATGGACGCCGACATCTGCGGCACGGTCAGGCTCTACGACATTGACCGCGAAGCCGCCGAACGCAACAAGGTCATAGGCAACGCGCTCTCGGCGCAGCCCGGGGCGTGCGCACGCTGGCGCTATGATGTATCGGATACGCTCTCCGATGCGCTGACCGGCGCGGACTTCGTGGTCATATCCATACTGCCCGGCACGTTCGAGGAGATGCGCGCGGACGTGCACATGCCCGAACGCCTGGGCGTCTGGCAGCCCGTGGGCGACACCGTGGGCGCGGGCGGTTTCATGCGCGCCATGCGCGCGGTGCCCATGTTCGTGCAGATCGCCGAAGCCATACGCGACTTCGCGCCGAAGGCGTGGGTCATCAACTACACGAACCCCATGTCCGTGTGCGTGCGCACGCTGTACCGCATGTTCCCGCAGATCAGGGCGTTCGGCTGCTGCCACGAGGTGTTCGGCACGCAGAAGCTGCTCTGCGCCATGCTCAAAAGTGAGCTGGGTATCGAGGGCGTCGACCGGCGCGACCTCTACACCACGGTGACGGGCATCAACCACTTCACATGGCTGACCGGCGCAAGCTACAAAGACATCGACCTGATGCCGCTGTTCAGGCGCTTTGCGGACAGGTATTTCGAGACGGGGTATGACGAGGGCGGCGACCACAACTGGATGAACGACCACTTCGCGTGCGCGCACCGCGTGAAGTTCGACCTGTTCCGCCGCTACGGCGCCATCGCCGCCGCGGGCGACAGGCATCTGGCGGAGTTCACCGCGCCCTGGTACACGCGCGACCCTGAGACCGTGCGCAAATGGAAGTTCCAGCTGACCTCGGTCGACTGGCGCGTGAAGGATCTGGGCGAGAGGCTCAGGCGCTCGGACAGGCTTATGTCCGGTGAAGAGTGGCTCAGCCTGAAGCCGTCCGGCGAGGAGGGACACCTGCTGCTCAAGGCGCTTCTGGGCCTGGGCGACATGGTCTCCAACGTGAACCTGCCCAACGTGGGGCAGATCCCGAACCTGCCCATGGGCTGTGTGGTCGAGACCAACGCGCTGTTCGTGCGCGGGCGCATAGAGCCCATATCCGCCGGGCCGCTCCCGGCAAACCTGCTGCCGCTGGTGGCCCGGCACGTGTACGACCAGGAGAACACGCTGGAAGCGGCGCTTCGTTGCGACAGGGCGCTGGGCTTCACGACGTTCATGAACGACCCGCAGCTGTGCTTCGTGACGCCGGAGGACGGCGAGAAGCTGTTTGCCGACATGCTGGAGGCACAGCGGGCGTATCTGCCGAAGGAGTGGTTTGAGGGGGAGTGAGGAGTGAGGGGTTAACTCGCCCGCGCCCCCAACCTCCATCCCAAAACACGCAAAGAACGGGAGTTCTTCCTATCGGAAGAACTCCCGCGGATATTGGATCCGGCGACGTCCTACTCTCCCGGGCCGTTTCCA
>SVGK01000010.1 GCA_015056395.1 Clostridiales bacterium | reverse complement strand
TACTCGTGGAAGGCGTATCTCCCACCGTCGAAGACCAGGTCGAGCTGGACGCCGACACCCGCTTCCAGTCCGGCATGATCGCCATGACCTTCAATGGCTCCTGGAACATGGGCACCTATGTGGGCGTGTTCGGCGACAGGCTGGGCGTGGCCCCGCTGCCGACCATGGCCGAGCGCAAGACCGTGTCCCACTCGCTGAGCTGGGTCGGCGCCGCCACCACCGAGCATCCCGAAGAGGTCAAGACCTTCCTTGAGTGGATGGGCACCGCCGAGGCGCAGGCCATGACCGCCCAGGTCGTCATCCCCGCCTACGAGGGCTGCGACGACATGTGGGCCGAGGCCTATGCGGACTTCAACACCGAGGCCTTCCTAGGCGCGTCCAAGGACGGCTGGGGCGTGCCGCTGCCCGCCGCCGACAAGAACACGCAGGAGATCTTCACCCGCTTTGACGACTACATGACCGAGATGCTCTCCACCGGCGAGGTGGACGCGAACCTCCAGGCCATGCAGGACGAGTTCAACGAGCTGCTCAAGTAAAAGAGCGTTGAGATGACAGGCGGAGCCGCCGTGCGCAGATGGCGCGCGGCGGCTCTGTTTCGGTGTGTCGGGCATGGGGAACGCGGGCGCCCATGGGGCGTCCCTACGGGAAGATGGGTAACATGCGCTCACGTGTGGCGGGCGCCATGGATGGTGCCCCTGCGGGAACGGCCTATGTCGTGCGCAAAATCATATGTGCGTATACATCGGATCGGTTTAGCGCGATCACGATGATGCGTCGCCGTAGGGGCGTCGCTTCACGGCTTTGAACCGTATCCCGTGGTTTGTGCACCACTTGACGGCCTCCTCCAGCTGCTTTCCCGTCCGGCACGTCCAAAGTATGATCTTGTCGCCCTCGGCCTGCCGCTTCACGAGCTGGTTGATCACGCCCCAGTGCGCCTTGCCGATGTCCGGCCAAGCGCTCTCGCACAGCGTCCCGTCAAAGTCCACCGCGATGATCTTCACGCCTTCACGCCCTTTCCCGGCACGATGGGCACTTCACCCGTCGCGCCGTGCGCGCCGCAGAATTCAAGCAGCGCCGCCTTGCTGATCTTGAGCCTGTTCCCGGAGAAGAAGTGCGGCAGCCCCAGCATCCCGCACTTCGCGGCGATGGTCAGCGAATACCTGTCGCACCCCAGCACCGCCGCGGCTTCTTTCGTTCCGACCGCGACGCCCGGAAGCGCCGCCAGCTCCTCAACGCTCATCCGCGCCATATTCACACCGCCTCTTCAGATCGATAGTCATCGAACGTCAAATGCAATACCTCCGAGAGCGACAGCAGTTCCGATGCGGTCATCTTTCAATGGCCGCCAAGGATCCTATACAAAGCGCCTTCGCTGACGCCGCTCTTTTGAGACAATGCGCGAACCGTCATACCAAATTCACTGCGTCTTTCCTCAACTACAGTAGCGACATCTTTGATGTGATACACATTAACCACCTCTCAATCTCTTAAATTTTAAGAGCGTGGATATATAATACTCTTAAAATCATAGACTGTCAAGCCATTTTATCAATTAATTCTCATTATTTAAGGATTTGTCTTGCAATATAGCTAAAATGGTTGTATACTTCTTTTGAGGTGAGATTCCGTGAAAGAACAAGAAATCAGAAAAGCCCTCGCCGCCAAGCTGCATGATTTCCGAATAATGGCAGGCTTGACAGCAAGAGAAGTTGGCGAAATGATCGGTAAAAGCGATAAGACCGTATCGGGCTGGGAGCATGGCCGGGGCCAGCCGGACGCTGATATGCTCTTTCGCCTGTGTGAGATCTATGGAATCAACAGCATCGCTGAATTCTACTCTGAACCCCCAAAATATGAATTATCCGTTCCGCTTACAGAACAGGAATCTGAGCTTCTTTCCCTGTTCCGTTCCCTGAACCACGACGCCCAAACCACCCTCCTGAACACAGCCCGCGCCTTCGCAGGCAACCCGGACATGCAAAAGGAAGATGGCGCGTCCATAACGGCATAGTTATCCTGAATCCATGAACGTGCCGTCACGGAATATGGACCTAATGGAGGTGTTTCACATGAAAAGACTTGTTGTTATACTGCTCTTGCTCGCACTCATATTGTCCGGTTTCGCTCTCGCAGATGCTTCGTCCGGCTTTGATACGCCTTCAAGGATTGCAGCCACATATGCTGGATGGTGTTCGCTGTATGGCTATCCGTTCAAAGCTGACCCAGTTTTTGCCGATGTGAACGATGCCACTTCCGCGATGGGCTATGACATGATTACGATTCAGTACGATGCTTCATCTTTCGCTACATTGTCTGTAGATTTTCCGTTGAACGTCAACATATCCACTGACGACTTGTCTGTTGAAGACGCCTTCAAGCTCATGGCCCTGTATTCTGCGCTTGAGTACACAAGTTTCCCGAATATATCGCATGATCAGGTTTTGTCCATAATGTCCGATTCAAAAGGGTTCTATGAGAAGACTATGAATGTTTTCAGAAATGCAGGATCCATCTTGACGCCCGGCGCGCGTATCCCCTATCACATTGGCCGCTATGCCACCTATTACATCTGGAACCCCGAATACATCGAAAGTTATTTGCTTGTTGTTGCCCCGACCAAGAAATAAGAAGGCCCGTTCCCTCTCGCGAAGGGAACAGGCCCACATGCAAAATCAGCCAACACCACTTGTCCGATTTGCATTTCTATTATACATCACCGTTCGAAAGCTGATATGCACCTCATAACCGCATCGACCAGAAAGGAAGTGCATCCCCATGGCAATTTCTTACAGGAACCTCGACGACAAGACCGCTATTCGCGCCTTGGACGTGAATGTGCAGTCGATCGAAACCGGCGTGCCCTCCGCCGTGTTCGTCGGCTCCAACGGCGACATCTACCACGCGACGCTCGAAGAATGCGACTGCCCCGATTTCCAGATCAGGGGAAAGAAGAAGGACGCCCCGTGCAAGCACATCGCCCGCCTCATGCTCGAATGCGGCGTCATCGACAAAAACGCCGTACTTGAATACATCGCCTACAAAAAGCAGCAGGAAAAAGAGCTTGAAAAGCGCTGCCGCGACAGGTTTGCGGAAACCGTGCTCGGCAAATGACATAAGAAAAGGGCCCGTTCCCTCTCGCGAAGGGAACAGGCCCTCATGTAAAATGCTGCGCCCTCATCCACCACTCGTTGCTCGCAAATGCGAAAGGTGGTCCAAGAACACCACCCGTAGCGGCGGCGTCTGCGCCGCCACGTTCCCCCGCGCTCGTGATGACGGATCGCGGGGGATATGCGCCTTGGGAGGCCACGGATAACGGTGCGCTTACGCGCGGGCGGGCGCCATGGATGGCGCCCCTACGGGATGTGGTTCGTATAGACGTTGCGCAGTGCGTGCCGGGATCGGGCACGCGGACGCCCCATGGGGCGTCCCTACGGAGGGTCATGCTCTGTGCGGCGCGGGCGACAGGGCGGTCGGTGTACGGAATGGCGGCGATGTGTCGCCGCAGGGTCGTCGCTTGCCGCGCCCCATCCGCCCCCATCGTTAGGTGATATATAACAACACCCGTAGCGGCGGCGTCTGCGCCGCCACGTGCCCCGTGTTCATGATGGCAGATCGCGGGGGATATGCGTCCTGTAGGGCAACGGATAACGGTGCGCTCACGCGCAGGCGGACGCCATGAATGGCGTCCCTACGGGATGCGGTTTCGTGTGGATGTTGCGCGGTTCATGCCGGGATGAGGGCGCGGGCGCCATGGATGGCGCCCCTACGGGATGTGGTTCGTATAGACGTTGCGCAGTGCGTGCCGGGATCGGGCACGCGGACGCCCCATGGGGCGTCCCTACGGAGGGTCATGCTCTGTGCGGCGTGGGCGACAGGACGGTCGGTGTACGGAATGGCGGCGATGTGTCGCCGCAGGAGCGTTGCTTGCCGCGCCTTGTCCGCCATCCTTCAAGTGATATAACAACATCCGTAGCGGCGGCGTCTACGCCGCCACGTTCCCCCTGCGTGTGTCCGCAATGGCGGATCGCGGGGAAAACGCGCCCTGCGGGGAAACGGATAACGGTGCGCTCACGCGCGGCGGACGCCATGAATGGCGTCCCTACGGGATGCGGTTCGTAAAGACGTTGCGCGGTGCGTGCCGGGATCGGGCACGCGGACGCCCCATGGGGCGTCCCTACGGTGGTACGTTATTGAGGGCATGGGCAGGACATACATCAATGACACCGATCATGCAGGATCGCGGTCCTTGTCCCTCTGGACATCCAACTAATGTTCCAGCTTTCGTTCGATATCCGCGATCGCCCTTTCATAAAAGCGCATATAGCCGTCTTCTCCGATCCGGCTGATCTCGTCCTGCGTTTCGCCGCCATAGGCCTCCAGCAGCAGCCGGACATCATTCGTCGCCTCGCCGTAGAAGAACACCTTCGTATCGGGGAAGTTGCGCTTCTTGCAGCAGAGCAGCCACCACAAATCGGACTCACACAGATACAGCCCAAAGCCGAGCATGAACACGTCGCTTATCAGAAACGCATCGACCCAGCTTTGCGGATGGAACGTCGAGCCGGCCCGTTCACAGCCCCGAACGACGCGCATCATAACGCCGACGCGGTCCTGTATCTCGCGCAGATGCCTTGCGTAGTAGTAATGGCCCATGATCATGGAGCGAGGCTTCGCGATGTCGCCGTGCACGTGCCAAAGCGGCATCGTCCTTCCGTCCGCCCGCTCGAGGGGATAATATTGGTACAGACGAAAATCGTCGCGCAGGCCGTTTGCTTCGATGGTCCTGTTCAGGCGCCGCCTGTAGGAGGCGCAGCTTTCCTTCAGCCCGAATGCCTTTTCGATCTCGAGAGAATAATTCGCCGTCATTACGCAGTCGACATCCATACCGGCGAGCCTGCGCAGGAAAGCGGCGCGTTCGTCCTGTATGCGCTGTTGTTCCAGCTCCTTTGCGATCTGCTTGAGGCGGGCGTCGACCTGATCGTTCGTCGCAAGTACGATCTGCATCGTGGGCGGTATGTTCCTGATCTGTTCCCACGTGTAGCGATGGCCCGACAGGGCGAGCTGGTCGCGGATCATCTTGTCCCACGGATCGTCATTGAACAGTCGGTTGATGCCGTTGCCGAGAAAGAGGATGCCTGGTCTTCCGTTCATATTCTGTTCACCTCTTTGTACTCAATGATTCTCGCTCCTGCAGGATAAGGTCTGTTCGCGGCACTGCCGGGATCATGGCGCTTGCACGCCAGAGGATTTGAAGAGTAAAGATTAACGATTTGACTATGAAAGCCGCAGCACCACGACCGGCCGAACAGCGAGATCGCCGTTGTAGACACCGCAGCCGTCGTAGTAGACCGAACCGTCGTCGCGGACGTATGCGACGAGGCTAGGATAGTAGCCGGGCGACCGCAGCCACCACCAGCACGCACCCGAGCTGTTCGTGCTTGCTCCATTCTTGACTGCCGTCTTCGTGGGCTTGCACATGCGGTCCGAATCAGAGCTGAAATACTTGTTCGCCTCGTCTATGGACAGCAGGAAGACCTTGTCCTGCGTGTCGTTGCCGGGATCGATAAAATTCTTGGGATTCCTGTCCGCCGTGACCTTGACCGTTTCAAGCTTCGCCCTCTCGTCCGCCGAAAAGGCCGCGTTCAGGAAATCGCCGTTCAGCCATTTCCGCAGCGTGCATGTCTCCCAGGTCACATATTCTTGTTCAGTGTTGTAGGGCTTCGCGTCCAGACCGTATCTGCTAATCAGCGTCGCCGTCTTGCCGTCGTTCGCCAGCACGATCCATTCGATGGCCTCCGCGCCGTTTGAGGTATCGCCGTCCTGGTCGTACGCGCCGAAGGTCACCGTATTGCCGACGTATAACTGCGCGCGCCAGGCTGCTGCTGAAATATTACCGTCGTTTTTGACGATGCTGTCAACATCCTTATAGCCGGCTATGGACGCATAGACCAGATAAGCTTCATCGTAATTCTCCGCTGTGTTCAGCGCCGCCGCCTTCAGGTACTGGCTCTCCTGCGCTTTTGTCGCGGCGTCGTTGTAATTACTGAGGCCATCGAACACCTCCGTAGCCGCATCATACTCCTCGCTCTCCATCAACGACATGCCTTTCCGATATTGGCTCTCCTGCGCCTGTGTCGCAGCGTCGTTGTAACTGCCAAGGCTCTTGAATACCTCCACAGCCGCATCGTATTGCCCAATTTTCATCAACGACAGGCCATTCTGGTACTGGCTCTCCTGCGCTTGTGTCGCGGCGTCGTTGTAACTGCCAAGGCTCTTGAATGCCACCGCAGCTGCATGATATTGCCCGCTGTTCATCAACGACAGGCCCTTCTGGTACTGGCTCTCCTTTGCCTGTGTTACTGAATCCTTGTATCCTGCAATTGAATTAAACGCCTTGCTGGCGCCGTCATAATCACCATCCGCAAATTGCTTCGATGCATCGACGTACATTTGCTCGTAATCGTCTTTGTGTGTTTGATATCCCGTATCCAATGCGGCGTAAACCATATATGCTTCGGCGTAATTCCCCGCAGCAAACAATTCATCTGCCTGTGCCTGTTTTGCTCTCGTAGAACTATCGCCGTAACTGCTGATACTGTTGAATACCTCTACAGCTGCATCATATTGCCCACTGTTCATCAACGACAGGCCCTTCTGGTATTGGCTCTCCTTTGCCTGTGTTGTTGAATCCTTGTATCCCGCGATCGAATTAAACGCCATGCTGGCGCCATCATAATCACCATCCGCAAACAGCCTCGATGCATCGACGTACATCTGCTCGTAATCGTCTTTATGTGTTTGATACTCCGAATCCAATGCGATGTATGCCGCATACGCTTCGGCGTAATATCCCGCATCAAACAATTTGTCTGCCTGTGCCTGTTTTGCCTTTGCGGAACTATCGCCGTAACTGCCGATACTGTTGAACACCTCTACAGCCGCATCGTATTTTCCGCTGTTCATCAACGACAGACCCTTCCTGTATTGGCTCTCCTGCGCCTGTACAGCGGCGTCCCTGTAGTCTCCCATCTCTTCAAACAGCGCCGTCGCCTCGTCGTAGTTTCCCGCCTCCATCGCCCCAACCGCCTTGTCATAGGCCATCATGGGCTTCAGCACGTACAGATAGGCCAGCGCGCCCGCCGCCAGCACGAGCACCAGCAACGACAGGAGCACCCTGTTCCTCTTCTGTCTGGCGCGCTCCTTCTCTATCCTGCGCTCCTGCTCCTCGCGTTCACGCGCGGCGCGCAGCTCGTCGGCGCGTTTGACTTCCGCCGCGCTGTCCGAGCACTTTCGCGCCTGCGCCTGCGCGTCCCTGTAGGCGCCCAGCCGTCTGAACAGCTCCGCCGCCTTTTCGAATTGCTGTGCCTGCGCGCTCTTCCGCATGGCCTCGGCGGCCTCGTCATAGAGCGCCGCGCGGCACTGCTCCGCCTCCGCGCGGCAGCGCCCGGGCATGTCGGTGCCCCTGAACGCATCGAACTCCGCCGCAAGCGCCTCAAGCCTCTCGGCCTTTGAGACGCTGTTATAGTCCCTGGCCACGTCCTTGTATCTGGTGAGGAGCGCGTCGTATTCGATGCGCCTCGCCTTCTCCTCGCACTCGCGCACCTTCGCGCCCGCGTCCCTGTGCAGCGGGATCTTCGCAAATTCCGCCTTCGCCGCGCGGCACGCGGCGGGCGTATCGGCCTTTGCGAGCATGGCGGCCGCTCCGGCATAGATGTCTTCCTTGCGCTTCTCCTCCCGCGCCTCCGCCGCCTGCGCCGCGTACCCCTCGTAAACCTTCCGCTGTTCGGGCGCGGCAAAGCGCAGCGCCCTCTGCCAGTCGGGGTCGCCTTCGTAGTCCGTGAGGCTCCCGGCCAGTTCGGCCTCCCGCTTCATGCGCAGCGAGACCTGCACCTTGCCCGCGTAGGCGGGCGCGTACTCGGCATTCTCGTCCAGCACCTTGTCCAGGTACTCCGTGGCGCTCATCCAGTTGCCGTCCTCCATGAAGAGCCGCGCGCGCTTCATCAGGTTCTCTATGTTCGCGCCGGGGCCCGCGACCACGGTCTGCGCTGCGGGCCGCGCGGGCTTCGGATCGTCCTTCGCGGTCAGCTTCTTGATGCCGCGTATCAGGTCCTGCATGAAGCCCAGCTTGCCCATGTCCTGCGCCTGCAGGTGCGCGAACTCCTCCGGCAGGTCATAGGGGTCCATGTCGCGGTACGCGGGCACCAGCACCTTCTCCGCGCCCGCGCGTATCAGCGCAAGGTAGCGGCTCCACTCGTTCTTCACCCACACCGCGTTGAAGTACTCCGGCTTCGTGCCCAGCACCACCATCACCTTCGCGCTGTTCAGCGCCGCGAATATGTACGGCTCGTACGCCGTGCCGATCTTGTCCTCCAGCGTGATGCGCGAGAAGAATACCCGGAAGCCCTCCTTCGTCAGCTGGTGGTACAGGTCCGTCGCCAGCACGCTGTCCGGCGTGCGGCGGCCGTTCGCGTCCGTCTCCTTGTAGCAGATGAACACGTCGAAGGGCTGCTCCTTGCGCGAGATGTCCAATATGCCGCGCTGTATCTCCGCGATGGCCTCCGCCTCCGATTCATAGAGCACGCGCTGCGCAGGGTCCGCGTATTGAAGCGCCGACTTGTAGTCGTCGTCCGCCAGCACGGAGGCGTACTGCGCGCGGTTGACCGTGGGCACGCGCTTGCGCGTAACGGGGTCCTCGACGTACTCTATGCCGTAGCGGCACAGCACCAGCGACCAGTACGCCTCGGCGTCCGTGCGGTCCTCGGACAGTATCTGCTCGTAGATCGCCATGGCCTTGTCGTACTCGTTCTGGCGGCGGAAGTGGTTGGCGCGGTCGTAGAGGTTCGCGCGCTTGTCGTCGTCCAGCTTCGGCAGCGTCTGCTTCACGCCGCAGTAGGGGCATTCCGCGACGCTCGCGCCCGGCTCGAAGGACAGGTCGCCGCCGCAGGATTTGCATTTGAAGATGATCATGGTGTTGCTCCTTTGGTCGTGGGGGGATGGGGTAATTCGGAATCGACGCTTCGCTAGACACCCTCCGGGTGTTTCGGAATTATTGGCCGGAGATCGAACGCTGGCCGTGATTCTGGGGGGTGCGGTCGATCTTGTATTCAAATGACGGACCTTGCCTTCCCCTCTGGGGCAACGCTGTCAACTTTTAACAAGACCATAACAAATCACGGGTATACGTTGTGCGTCGGAAATGGCGGCTGATAGCCGCCGCTACGGATCACACGATCTGCAGATGTAGCTGCACAACCAAAACGGGATCGCCTTAAGTTGACAGCGTTGCCCTTTGGGGAAGGTGGCCCGTGAGGGCCGGATGAGGTCCTTCGGTCGTTTCGGCTTGTCTGTTGGGAATGGCGAGGGATGTGGCGGCTGATAGCCGCCGCTACGGGGTCGTTGGGGGGGACGGATACCTCGTCCGGCCGCCATCCTTGATGAACCTCCTGCTGTCTGCTTGTATGAGGCCACGGCGACGGGTGAGAGGTTGGAAACGAAACCTTATCACGCCGCCGTGTGCTTCAGTTTAGCAGACAGCATGAGGACCCTCAAGGACGCTTCGCGCCGCGCCTTCGGCGCGGTGGCTGTGCTGTACGCGGTCCAACGGGCCACGTCAGCTCGGGGATCAAGGTCGGATAGGAGCGGACGGCTCGAGGTTTTGTCGCGGAGACGGCGTCGACAGGACGCCGCTCCGGGCGAGGATCGGGCGTGCCGAGCTGTGATATGGGTACATTCGTGGGCCGATCGTCTCTTTGTCTGTTGATCATCGTCCTCGGGACCGATGGGCGAGGTACGACGGCGGATCGTATATTGAATGGCGGACCTTGCCTTCCCCTTTGGGGCAACGCTGTCAACTTAAGACGATCCCGTGCCGTTTATGCGGTTACATTTGCAGATCATGTGATCCGTAGCGGCGGCTATCAGCCGCCATTCCCGCTGGACGACGTATATCTATGATTTGTTATGTCCTTGTTCAAAGTTGACAGCGTTGCCCTTTGGGGAAGGTGGCCCGTGAGGGCCGGATGAGGTCCTTCGGTCGTTTCGCATTCCCTGGCGGGAATGGCGAGGGATATGGCGGCGTAGACGCCACCGCTACGAGGTCGTTCGGGGCATTGCGGGGGACCCGCACGTTCGGGTCTCCGGGCTATCCATTCTTAATTCTTAATTCTGAATTCTGAATTATCAATTCTGCATTTCCTTCTTCCCCGCCTTCGCCAGCGCGTTTCTCCTTCCGACCATCTTTCTGACCTGCTCGATATCCTCGTCCGCCGCGTCCGCGCCCAGCGCGCCCACGGCCTGCGCGATATCGCCGTCCATGTCCGTGGGCCTCGGGTCCGCAAAGCGTATGTCGTCGGCGAGTTTGCGCGCCGCGTCGCTGCCGGCCGCCGCCGCGAACGCGCTCGCCTGCGCGCGCAGTGCCTTCCACGCGCCGGTGTCATCCCGCACGCGCGCCTCCGTCTGCTCGACAGCGGCGCGCGCCGCGTCCCGCGCGACCAGCACCGCCGCCGCGCAGCCGAACAGCACGATCTCGATCACCACAGCCGCGGTGACGCCGAGCGCGCGCGCCAGCGCCATCAGCGCAAAGCCCGCGATCAGCTGCGCGCCGAGCGCCAGTGCGCCGCACTTGAATATGGGCCAGCCCAGCAGCGCGCTCTCGAGCGACCGCCCGTCCCTGAACGCGCGCATGAATGCCGCCGTCACTACGGCGAACATCAAAAGCGTCGCGCAAAAGCCGATCCAGTACACCGGCGTCCGCGCAAAAGGTATCGCCAGCGCCAGCACCACGAACAGCGCCAGCGCGATGGCCCAAAGCGCAAGGAAATGGCCCTTACCGTTCTTCATCCCTCGACATCTCCCTTCTCACCCTTCTTGGCGCCGCAGTTCGGACAGAAGTTCGTCGTGATGCCCGTGAGCCCGCAGCCGGGACACGTCCAGCCCGCCTCGGGCCGTCGCCTCCCGCAGTTCGGACAGAAGTTCGTCGTGATGCCCGCCTGCCCGCAGCCCGGGCACGTCCAGCCTGCCTCGGGCCGCCGCCGCCCGCAGTTCGGGCAGAAGTTCGTCGTGTTGCCCGTGCAGCCGCAGCCCTCGCACGTCCAGCCGTCGTCCGTCGCGGCGGGCGCCTGCGGCACGGCCGCGTTCATCGCGCCCAGCGCGTCCTTCGTCATGCCGATCACGCTGCCGGCCGCGCCCAGGCCGAGGCCCAGCTGCATCGCGCCACCCAGCACGCCCGTCACGTCGCCGGCCAAGCCGCCCGCGCCGCCGTTTTTGACCGCCTCCGTGGCGACCTGGCGCGTCGTCTCCTGCTGGTAGGTGTAGCCCTTCATGCGCATCTCCTGCGCCTCCGCCTCCGCCTGCATGCGGTAGGCGTCCGCCTGGGCCTGCGCCTGTATGCGCATGGCGTCGGCTTCGCCCTGCGCGCCGATCACCTTCATGCGCGCCTGCGTCTGCGCCTCGACCGCCTTGCGCTCGAACGCCGCCTCCGCCTCGGCCTTACGGATCTCCTCCTCGCGCGTGCGCAGGTAGAGCTCCGCGTGCTGCTGCTTCATGCGCCTGAAGTTCGGGTCGTCGTCCGGCGTCAGTATGTTGGCGACGTAGAACTCAGGCATGGTCATGCCGTATTCCTCTAACTCCGCGTTGATCTGCGTGCGCAGCGCCTCGCCGATCACGTCGATGTGCTGGTCCAGCTCCAGCACGGATATGCGGTTCTCCCTGATCACGCGCGCGAGGTTCGCCTTGACCTTCGTCATGACCAGCGTGCGGAAGTAGCCGCCGTCGTGCCCGAACACCTGCTCCTGCGTCAGCCTGTCCGTGGTGCCGACCAGGCGGATCACGAGCCGCCGCGGGTCCGTCACGCGCAGGTTGAAGCTGCCGGACGCGCCCAGCTCCACATGCAGGCCGCTGGCCGGGTCGAACAGTCCGACCTTGCTGTTGGTGCCCCATTTGATGCCCATCTGCGTGGTCAGGTTGACAAAGAAGACCTCCGCGTGGAAGGGCTGTCCCTGCACAGGCAGCGGCAGCAGGCCATTCATGCGCGGCAGCGTCGCGGTCTCGAGCGTGTAGCGTCCCGCTGGGAACGAATCCAGCGCCTCGCCGTTGCGGAAGAACAGAGCCTCCTGGCTCTCGTGCACGATCAGCTGCGAGCCCATCACGAAGTCCGTCGCGGGGTGCCGCCAGACGAACGTCATGTTGTCGCCCTCGTAGCGTATGACCTGCGGCGTGCCTTGCGCGCGCTGCGCCGCGAGCTTGACCTCGGCCTGCACGTCGTTGACCGTGTCGCACAGGGGGCACGTGATCTGCTGCGCGCCCTTGTTCGCCTGCAGCGTGCAGCCGCAGGTGCGGCACGCGAACGTGACCAGGCTGTTCATGCTCTCCGGCGTGAGCAGCTGCGCCCTGCATATGGGGCACTTCGCCGTCGCGCCCTTCGCCTGGTCGAAAGCGATGGAATTGCCGCAGGACGGACAGACGCGCGTGGTGATGCGGTCCGCCTTGACGTCGATGGTGAAGCCGCAGGCGCAGCGTATGCGCCGGCTGGCAAACAGGGACGTGGAGGCCTGGCTGTAGCGGTGACAGGCCGGGCATTCGATAAAGAACTTGCTCATGGGCTCACTCTCCTTCAGGGCATACCTATTTACATTAGTATAATCTATGTGGACGCTGATTTCAAGGGGTCTATACCATCCGAATGCAATTAACCGAAACGCAACGCGCTGCGAACACCTTGCGCGCCGTTCGTATCCATGATATAATAGATTCGGAGCAGAGGAGGTGTGCGCCATGAACATCGACGAGGCCTGGCGCAGGCAGTTCACGGAGCGGAGCCTTGCGCGGCTTGCGCAGCTGCGTCCCATTGACGACGTGTTCATGCGCTGCATGTTCCGCGACGATCTGCCGTTTGCGCAGTTCGTGCTGAGGATCATACTGGACAAGGACGACCTGGTGCTCACCGGCGCGGAGACGCAGCGCGACATGAAGCGGCTGGCCGGCGCACGGTCCGTGACGCTGGACGTGCACGCCACGGACAGCAAGCACAGGCAGTATGACATCGAGGTGCAGCGCGCGGACGAGGGCGCCGAGCCGGAGCGCGCCCGGTACCACTCAGCCGCGATGGACATCGAAGCTCTGAGCGCGGGACAGCCCTTCAGGGCGCTGCCGGAGACCTATGTCATATTCATCACGGAGCACGACGTGTTCCGCATGGGGAAGGGGCTTTATCCGGTCGAGCGCATCAACCTGGGCACCGGCGCGCCCTTCGACGACCGCGAACACATACTGTATGTCAACGGCCAGTACAGGGGCGACGACGCGCTGGGAAAGCTGATGCACGATTTCCTGTGCAGCGATCCCGGGGATATGCTGTACGAGGAGATGGCGGAACGAAGCGGGTATTATAAGGACGACCCAAAGGGGGCGCTTGAAATGTGCAAGATCATGGAAGATATCTATCAGGAGGGGCGCGAAGAAGGACGCGAAGAAGGACGCGAAGAGGGACGCAAAGAAGGACGCACCGAGGGGCGCCTGAACAGCCTCTTCGACACGATCCGCAAGCTGCGCCTGACCACAGGCTGGTCAGACGAGGAGATCGTCGACAAGCTCTCCATATCGAGCGAGGACTGGAAGCTGTTCCTCGCCTCGGACTGATTGCAGGCGGGAACGGACGATGGTGTGGCGGCCTGGAGGCCGCCGCTGCGGAGGGGCCACGGGGTACGTGCAATGTGCAGCATCATTGAAGATATCTATCAGGAAGGGCGCGAAGAAGGACGTAGAGAGGGACGCGAAGAAGGACGCGCCGAGGGGCGCTTGAACAGCCTCTTCGACACGATACGCAAGCTGCGCCTGACCACCGGCTGGTCGGACGAGGAGATCGTCGACAAGTTTTCCATATCAGATGAGGACTGGAAGCTGTTCCTCGCCTCGAACTGACCGCAGACTGGAACGGATGGACAGCGTGGCGGCCCGGAGGCCGCCGCTGTGGAGGACGATGGGATGTTCGCACGCAGGAGGACGCATGAGAGCTGACGGCGCGAAACGCGCGGCATTTTTGCAGGTCGCGCGCATGTTGAACGAGGGCTTCGGCGTCGAACCGCTGTTGTTTGGTTCGCTGGGGCTCGAGGAACGCCTGGACCGCAGTCTCGACGCGGACGACGTGGACGTGCTGGTCCCCGAACGCCTGCTGCGCGAGGCCTGGCCCATGCTCAGCCGGGCCATGGCGGCGCTGGGCTATGCGCTGTATGACGACTCGGAGCACGCCTTCGAAAGGGACGGCGTCAGCGTGGCCTTCGCTTCGCTGGAGAGCCTCGGGCCCTTCGCCGGCGTGGACATATCCAGAATACCGATCGTCGAGGAGAAGGGCGCGCGTTATGGGCTTTTGACGCTTCCCGATTATCTCAGGGTTTATGAGGCTTCCTCAAAGGACGGCTATCGAAAGAACGTCAAGCACAAACAGGACGAGCGCAAGATCGTGCTGATACGCAAGGCGCTGGACGAAGCGAAGGGGATCCGCACATGAAACGCATACTGATATTCGGCGATTCCAACACCTGGGGCTATGACCACACGCAGTACATCCCCGAGCTCGACACCTGCAGGCGCATGCGTGAGGACGAGCACTGGCCCGGGCGTGTGCGCGCGCTGCTGGGCGACGGGTTCGACGTCGTCACGGACGCGCTGAACGGACGCACGATCATGGTCGAAGACCCCTACTTCCCGCTGCGCAGGGGCATCACTGGCCTCAGGGTCGCGCTGGACGCGCACGCGCCGCTGGATCTGACCGTGCTGCAGCTGGGCTGCAACGAGCTCAAGCGCCACTTCAACCTCTCCGCGGGCATGATCGCCAAGGGCATGGACATGCTGGTGCGGGAGTGTGAACAGCGCTATTACGGTTATCCCGCGCCCAAGGTGCTGCTGATCGCGCCCGCGCCGACGCATCCGGACATCGGCAAGCTCAGGAGCGCATCGCGCTTCGGCGACGAGGCCTATCAAAAGAGCCTGCAGCTTGGCGCGCTGTACTGCGACATCGCCGAAAGGCACGGCTGCGGCTTCATCGACTGTGCGGAGCTCGGCTTCGAGATCAACGATTTCGACGGGCTGCACTATTCCAGGGCGGACCACGCGAAGCTCGCGCCCGTCGTGGCGGAAAAGATACGCGAGATGCTCGCGTGATAAGACCATCAAGGAGCGTCACATATGATCGATCACCGTTACCTGGACCTTGGCTACGCCTTTCGCAAGTCGAAGGTCTGGAAGCAGCTCTCGGAAGAAGAGCTGTTCGCCGTCAGGATACCTTCAAACGATGGGCAGGGCGAGATCGGCTACTGCTGCGTCATGGGCAGCCTTGGCGAGCACATGGCGCTGTCCGTGTACGTCGGCGCGGAGGGCTTCACGACATACCGCAAGGTCGTCGATCCGGGGCCTGACTTTGTGTACGGCAGCATGGACGACATGCTGAGCCAGGATTGCATACAGTGCTCCATCGAACAGAGGGACCGGTTCGCGCCGGACGAGCTCGACATGCTCAGAGAATACTGCAGCGCGGCGGGGATCCCCTTCCGCGCGCCATATCCGGATTTCCAGCGCTTCAGGCCGCACTGCCTGCCCTGGTATATCGTGGAGGACGACGACTGGACCTTCCTCGAAACGGCGCTCAGGGTGGCGATCAGGCTGAGCGAGGAGATCAAGGCGCACGGCAAGTCGTCGCTCGGGCTGCGGCCTGTGGTGGTCGGCCGGCACGACCAGTGCTACGGTGCGGAACAGATGGGGCTCTTCGACAGTCTCTCCGGCGACCGTGTGACGATACCGCTGTATTCGATCGTCGACGGGAAATTGAAGCAGGAGCGCATACCCCTGCCGCCTTACGCCGAACCTGTCCCCGCGACGCCGACCCGCATCAACGACATCGCCATAGCCAAGCTCATGAAGCACAGGCAACGGGGCGTGTACGAGTGCGACATACTGCGCCTGCCGCACCCCATAGAAGGCGACCCGCCGTTCCTCCCCGCGATGCTGATGTCCGTGGACGAGGATGGACTTGTGAACGTGTCCCATCTGAGCAATGTCCCCTCATACGACGCCGACGCGATGCTGGACCACTTCATCGAAAGCCTGGAGGACAGATACCCCAAGGAGATCAGGGTCCGTTCGAACGAGGCGAAGTGCCTGTTCGAAGAGTTCTGCCGCAGGGCGAACATCCGCCTGACCGTCACGGACGATCTGGATCGGTTGGACGAGGCCGCGGACGACATGAGAGAGCACCTTGACAACGCGGAACCGGAGGATACCTTTGCGGAGATGGCGGAGGCGCTGGACGAAATGTCCCTGGACGAGATACGCGCGCTGCCTGATATGCTGCTCGACGCGATGATCGCGCACGCCGACCTGCTGCCTGCGCGCATCGCAAAGAAGCTGAAGAAGGCGGTACGAAGCTGAGCCGGCCCAAAAACACTTGAGCGCCGGACATTCGTCCGGCGCTGCCGTATTATCGCGGTCCCCTTAGCCCTGCTTCTGCTTGTGCTTGGGGTTCTCGCAGATCACCATCACGCGGCCCTTGCGCTTGATGATCTTGCACTTCTCGCACATGGGCTTCACAGAAGGTCTCACTTTCATCGGTAACAAGCCTCCTTACTTACTCATCGACCTGCGTCGTCGCTCAGCTCTTGGAACGCCAGGTGATCCGGCCGCGGGTCAGATCGTAGGGCGAGAGCTCTATCTTCACCTTGTCGCCGGGGTATATGCGTATGTAGTTCATGCGCATCTTGCCGGAGACGTGTGCCAATACCTTGTGCCCGTTGGGCAGCTGTACTTCAAACATGGCGTTCGGATACGACTCCGTGACAACGCCATCCACTTCGATGACATCAGACTTGGACAAGCTTTTCTTCCTCCTCTTTCAACCACGCGCGTATTTCATGATCCAGCACAGGCTCTCCCTGTCGCTGTTTTTCGACAAACGCCCCGACCACATGCCCCGTGGGCTTCAGATGCTTCCTGCGCTTCTTCTTCAGGTGTTCCATCGTCCTGAGCTTTCCGTTGGCGACGTAGGCAAAATCCTCGTCGATCAGGCTCACCACGATGAACAGCCTGCCCTGGTCGCGCCCCGCCGTGGAGCGGACCACGCTGCCCGGCTCTATCGGATACATCTTCATCGAAGCGCCTCCGAAATGCGTGCGCCGGGGAAGCTCAGCAGCTCGGGCTCGCCGTCGGTCACCAGCACGGTGTGCTCGTAGTGCGCCGCCAGTGAGCCGTCGGCCGTGACGGCCGTCCAGCCGTCGGAGAGCTTTTTCGTCCTCCACGTGCCCAGTGTGATCATGGGTTCTATGGCGATCGTCATGCCCTTCTGAAGCTTGAGGCCGCGGCCGGCGTAGCCGTAGTTCGGCACGGAGGGATCCTCGTGCATCTCGCGCCCTATGCCGTGTCCGGTATAGTCGCGCACCACGCCGCAGCCCATGCTCTCGGCATAGGTCTGCACCGCGTGCCCGATGTCGCCTAAGCGGTTGCCCTCGCGCGCCATGTCAGCGCCCAGCCAGAAGCAGCGTTCCGTGATGTCGATCAGACGCTGCGCTTCCGCATTGCCGCCGCCGACCACCACGGAGAGCGCGCTGTCGGACTGCCAGCCGTCCAGCTTGCAGCCGCAGTCTATGCTCAGCAGCTGTCCCTGCAAAAGGGGCCTGTCGTTCGAAAAGCCATGAACGACCTGGTCGTCGATGGATGCGCAGATCGAATACGGAAAGCCGGCATAGCCCTTGAACGACGGCGTCGCGCCGGCGCTTCGGATCATGTCCTCGGCCATGCGGTCCAGCTCGAGCGTCGTCACGCCGGGCCTGGCCGCCGCGCGCAGGGCGGTGAGTACGCTGTGCAGCAGCACTCCCGCTGCGCGCATCTTTTCGATCTGTGCCTCTGTCTTTAACTTGATCATGAATTACTCCAGCGAAGCGAGGATGGCCTTGAACACATCCTCGGGGCGGCTGTCGCCATCCACCGTGGCCAGCGAGGCCACGTCGATGACGCGGAGCTTGTCCTGCGCCTGATAGTAGCCGATCAGCGGGGAGGTCTGGTCGTGGTAGACCTGCAGCCTCTTGGCGATCGTCTCCGGCTTGTCATCGTCGCGCTGGATGAGCGCGCCGCCGCACACGGGGCAGACCTTCTCATCCGTAAGCTTTGAGATGTGGTAGGTGCCGCTGCACTTCTGGCAGACCCTGCGGCCCGTCAGGCGCGCAAGCAGCCTTTCGTCCGGCACGTTGATCTCGACCACGGCGTCCGGGGCGGATATGCCGTCCAGCGCCTCGGCCTGCTCCACCGTGCGGGGGAAGCCGTCCAGCAGATAGCCGTTCGCGCAGTCATCCATCGCCAGGCGCTCTCGCACCATGTCGATCACGACGCTGTCGGGCACCAGCTGGCCCGCGTCCATGTAGCGCTTTGCCTCAAGCCCCGTCGGCGTGCCGTTGGAGATGGCAGAGCGGAACATATCGCCGGTAGAGATGTGCGGCACGCGCAGGTGCGCGCTGACGCCCGCGGCCTGCGTTCCCTTGCCCGCACCGGGAGGGCCCAGGAAAATCAGCTTCATAGTCATACCTCCCGGCTTACTTCAGGAAGCCCTTGTAGTGGCGCATGAGCATCTGGCTCTCCAGCTCGCGCACGGTCTCCATCGCGACGGAGACGGCGATCAGCAGGGAGGATGCCGCAAAGCGCAGGGACACGCCGCCGATGCCGTAGATGATGGCGGGCAGCACCGCCAGGACCGCCAGATAGATGGCGCCGAAGGTGGTGATGCGGCGGGTGATCTTCTTGATGTAGTCAGAGGTGGGCTTGCCCTGGCGGATGCCGGGGATCATGCCGCCGTTGTTCTGTATGTTCTTGGAGATCTCCACCGGATCGAACGTGATGGAGGAGTAGAAGAACGTGAAGCCGAATATCAGCAGAGCGAATATCAGCTGATAGGGCACAGACATCGTGCTGACATGGTTGGTCCACCACTGGTTGGCGGAGGAATTCGGGAAGAACGCCAGTATCGTGCTGGGGAACTGCATGATCGCGTTGGCGAAGATCAGCGGCAGCACGCCGGAGGCGTTCAGCTTGAGCGGTATGTGCGTGGACTGGCCGCCGTACATCTTGCGGCCGACCATGCGCTTGGAGTACTGTATCGGGATGCGGCGCTCGGCCAGATCCACGAACACGATACCCACGATCAGTATCAGGAACACCACCACGGAGACGATCAGGCCGGCCACGGCGGAGGACCCGTTGTAGGTCGTGCCGGTGGCGATGGCGCGGACGTATCCGACCAGGTTGCTGGCGATGTTCGAGATGATGCCGGCGAATATCAACAGCGAGATGCCGTTGCCGATGCCGTTTTCGGTGATGCGCTCGCCTATCCACATGGCCAGCGCGGTACCGGCGGCCAGGCAGAAGCCGATGGTCAGCATCGAGAGGAAGCTCATGCGGGTGCCCGCCATGTTGCTCACGCCCACGGTCAGCGCGATGGCCTGCAGGAAGCCCAGGCCCACCGTCACGTAACGGGTGATCTGCGCGATCTTCTTGCGGCCCTCATCGCCCTCCTTCTGCAGCGCCTCCAGCTGGGGGATGGCGACGCAGAGGAGCTGCATGATGATGCTTGCGTTGATGTAGGGCGTGATGCCCATGGCCATGACGGTGTACTGGCTCAGCTGCGAGCCGGACATGGACTGCATGTAGCCCAGAAGGGAATACTGGTTGATCAATTGTTCGATCTGAGAAAGCAAGCTTGCGGGCACGCCCGGGGACGGCACGTAGCACAGAAGACGGTAAATCAACAGCATGAAGAGCGTGTAGAGTATCTTTTTACGGACCTCCGGGATCTTCCATGCGTTCTTCAACGTTTCTCGCATCTCAGATCACCTCAGCTTTCCCGCCTGCTGCTTCGATCTTTTCCTTTGCGGATGCAGAGAACTTGTTCGCCTGCACCGTCAGCTTCTTGGTGATCTCGCCGTCGCCAAGGATCTTGACGCCATCCTGCACGTTCTTCAGGATGCCGGTCTGGATCAGCTCCACGGGAGTGACCACGGCGCCGTCCTCGAACACCTCGTCCAGGCGGGAGACGTTGACAGTGGCATACTCGATGCGGAACTTATTGGTAAAGCCGCGCTTGGGAAGGCGCATGGTGAGAGGCATCTGGCCGCCCTCGAATCCGGGACGCTTGCCGCCGCCCGAACGGGCCTTGGCGCCCTTGTGGCCCTTGCCGGAAGTCTTGCCCAGGCCGGAGCCAACGCCGCGTCCAAGGCGCTTGGGCGCGGTGGTCGCGCCAACGGCGGGTTTCAGATCTTGAAGTTTCATGTCGGCCGCCTCCTTACTCTGCGATCTCTTCGACCTTGACCATGTGCTTGACCTTGAAGATCATGCCGCGGATGGCGGGGGAATCTTCCTTCACGACGGTGTGGCCGACGTGATGCAGGCCCAGCGCCTTGACAGTGGCGATCTGGTCCTTCAGGCACGCGATGGTGGACTTGGTCTGCGTTATCTTAAGCTTCATAACTGTCTACCCCCTTAACCGAGTATCTCTTCGACAGTCTTGCCGCGCAGTTTGGCGACCTGCTCGGCGCTGCGGAGCTGCTCAAGACCGGCGAGGGTGGCTCTGACCATGTTGATCTTATTGTTGGAGCCTATGGACTTGGTGACGATGTCCTTGATGCCGACCGCTTCGAGCACGGCGCGCACCGGGCCGCCGGCGATCACGCCGGTACCTTCGGGGGCGGGGAGCATCTTGACGCGGCCGGTGCCGAACACGCCGACCACCTCGTGCGGGATCGTGGTGCCGTTCAGCGGCACGGTGATCATGGCCTTCTTGGCGGCCTCGGTCCCCTTGCGGATGGCCTCGGGGATCTCGACAGCCTTGCCCATGCCGCAGCCGACGCGGCCCGCTTCGTCGCCGACGACCATCAGTGCGCTGAAGCGCATGTTGCGGCCGCCCTTGACGGTCTTGGATACGCGGTTTACCGCGACCAATTTCTCTTTGAACTCGCTGACTTGCTCATTGCGCTGCATTGCGTTCATACCCTCCTCTTAGAAGTTCAGACCGCCCTCGCGAGCGCCGGCTGCAAGCTCGGCTACGCGACCGGTGTAGATGTATCCGCCGCGGTCAAAGACGACTTCCTTGATGCCCGCTGCGGCAGCACGCTCCGCGACGATCTGGCCCACGATCTTGGCAGCGCCCTTCTTGTCGCATTCGGCGACCTTGGCGGCGATGTCCTTCTCGACCGTAGAGGCGGCAGCCAGCGTGTGGCCGGCCACGTCGTCGATGATCTGTGCTTCGATGTGACGATTGCTGCGATAGACGCAAAGGCGCGGACGTTCGGGCGTTCCGCTGATCTTTTTGCGTACGCGCTCATGACGGATCTTACGAACCTCGTTGCGATCACGCTTGTTAAACATTTGCGGTACCCTCCCTTATTACTTCTTACCGGCCTTGCCTTCCTTGTGGCGGACGTATTCGCCTTCGTAGCGGATGCCCTTGCCGTGATAGGGCTCGGGCTTGCGGATCGCGCGGATATCCGCGGCGACCGCGCCGACCTGCTGCTTGTCGATGCCCATGACCTTGAGCTTCACGTTGGACTTGTCCACGTCGAACGTGATACCTTCGGGGGCGTCGACCACCACGGGATGGGAATAACCAACGTTGATGGTCAGCTGGTTCTTGTTCCAGTCGGTCACACGCCAGCCGACGCCCTGGATCTCCAGGCCCTTTTCGAAGCCCTTCGTGACGCCCGTGACCATGTTGTTGATAAGAGCGCGATACAAACCATGCATCGAGCGGTGAGGCTTGCTGTCGGACGGACGGGAGACGATGACCTCTGCGCCGACCTGTTCGACTTTGATATCCTTATTCACCTTCTGGCTCAGCTCGCCCTTGGGGCCCTTGACGGTCACGGTGTTGTCATCCGCGATCGTCACGGTCACGCCGGCGGGAACCTGGACCGGAAGTCTGCCGATTCGACTCATTCTATTGCACCTCCAACTCTTGCTTACCAGATATAGGCCAGGACTTCGCCGCCCACGCCGGCCTTGCGGGCCTCGCGGTCGGTCATCACGCCCTTGGATGTGGAGATGATGGCGATGCCCAGGCCGCCCAGGACCTTGGGGATCTCATCATTCCTGGCGTACACGCGCAGTCCGGGCTTGGAGATGCGCTTTAAGCCCTTGATGACGGACTCCTTGCCCTGGGCATACTTCAGGGAGACCTTGATCTGTCCCTGAAGGCCGTCATCGATGACATCGAATGCCTTGATATAGCCCTCGTCCAGCAGGATCTTGGCGATGCCCTTCTTCATGTTGGAAGCGGGGATCGTCACGGAATCATGTCTGGCGATCAGGCCGTTGCGGATCCTGGTGAGCATATCCGCGATGGGATCATTGATAACCATTGCTAATCCTCCTTATACAGCCTGACTTACCAGCTGGCCTTGCGCACACCCGGGATCTGGCCGGCATAGGCCAGTTCGCGGAAGCAGATACGGCACACGCCATACTTGCGCAGCACCGAGTGGGGACGGCCGCAGATGCGGCAGCGGGTGTAAGCGCGGGTGGAATACTTTGCTGCCCGCTGCTGCTTGACCTTCATGCTTGTCTTTGCCACGGTATGTTTCCTCCTTAACGCTTACGCCTGGAACGGCATGCCCAGCAGGCGGAGCAGCTCCTTGGCTTCCTCGTCCGTCTTGGCAGTGGTGACGAAGACCATCTCCATGCCGCGGATCTTTTCAACCTTGTCGTACTCGATCTCAGGGAAGATCAGCTGCTCGCGCACGCCCAGGGCGTAGTTGCCGCGGCCGTCGAAGGCCTTGTCGGACACGCCGCGGAAGTCGCGCACGCGGGGGAGAACGATCGAGACAAGCTTGTCCGTGAACTCATACATGCGGTCGCCGCGCAGTGTGACCTTCGCGCCGACGTTCATGCCGCTGCGCAGCTTGAAGTTCGCGATGGACTTCTTGGCCTTGGTGACCAGCGGCTTCTGACCGGCGATGATCGTGAGCTCGCCAACGGCGGTCTCAAGCGCCTTGGCATTGTCCTTGCAATCGCCAAGGCCCATGTTTATGACGACCTTTTCAAGGCGCGGAATCTCCATCACGTTCTTATAGTTGAACTTCTGCTGGAGCGCCGGTACGACTTCCGCGCGGTACTTATCCTTTAATCTTGCCACAGCGGTTTTCCTCCTTTACCGTCAGTTGTCGATGGTGGCGCCGCATTCCTTGCACACGCGCACCTTCCGACGGGAGGCCTTGCCTTCGCCATCGAGATACTTGTGACCCATCCTGGAGGGCTTGCCGCACTTGGGGCAGACCACCATGACGTTGGAGGCGTCTATGGCCGCTTCCTGCTCGATGATGCCGCCGGGCATGCCCTGTCCGCGGGGCTTCTGGTGCTTTTTCACCATGTTGACCTTTTCGACGATGACGCGGCCGGTCTCCGGGAAAACCTTCTGGACCTTGCCCTTGACGCCCTTATCGTCACCGGAGATGACCTGCACGGTATCTCCGCTCTTTACAAAAACCTTCGCTGCCATTTGTGCACCTCCATTAAAGCACTTCCGGCGCCAGCGAGACGATCTTCATGTAATCCTTCTCGCGCAGCTCGCGGGCGACGGGCCCAAAGATACGGGTGCCTCTGGGCTGCTTCTGCTCGTTTATGATGACGGCGGCATTGTCGTCAAAGCGGATGTAGGTGCCATCCGGACGGCGATACTGCTTCTTGGTGCGGACGATCACGGCCTTGACCACATCGCCCTTCTTGACCTGGCCGCCGGGCGTCGCGGACTTGACGGACGCGACGATGACGTCACCCACGCTGCCCGTGCGGCGGAAAGAGCCGCCCAGCACACGGAAGCACATGATTTCCTTTGCGCCGGAGTTGTCGGCGACCTTCAATCGGGTTTGAGGCTGAATCATTGCTAATCTTCCTCCTTGCCTAACGGCTTACTTCGCCTTTTCGATGATGCCCACGAGACGCCAGCGCTTGTCCTTGGAAAGCGGACGGGTCTCCATGATCTTCACGGTATCGCCGATGCCGCACTCGTTGTTCTCATCGTGCGCCTTGAAGCGCTTGGTGCGATTCATGATCTTGCCGTAGAGCGGATGCTTCACGCGGGTACGGATCTCAACGACGATGGTCTTGTCCATCTTATCGGAAACAACGACGCCGGTACGAGTCTTACGCATTCCTCTTACTTCAGCCATTTTCATTGCCTCCTTTCATTACGCCTTCTGGCCCATCTCACGCATCACGGTCTTGACGCGGGCGATGTCCTTGCGGCACTCGTTGATCGCTGCGGTGTTCTCGAGCTGACCGGTCGCCAGCTGGAAGCGCAGGTTGAACAGCTCGCTCTTCTTGGCCTTCAGGTCGGTGTCGAGCTCGGCCAGCGTCTTGGCCCTCAGGGCCTTCAGGGTATCATTGGTCTTCACTGCTCTTCACCACCCTTTTCGATCTCTTTCTGGATGAACTTCGTCTTGATGGGCAGCTTGTGGCCGGCCAGGCGCAGCGCTTCGCGCGCGACCTCTTCGGACACGCCGCCGATCTCGAACAGCACGCGGCCGGGCTTCACGACTGCGACCCAGTAATCCGGCGCGCCCTTACCGGAACCCATTCGGGTCTCGGCCGGCTTTGCGGTGATGGGCTTGTCGGGGAATATCTTGATCCAGACCTGGCCGCCACGCTTGGTGGAACGGGTCATGGCCTGACGGGCCGCCTCGATCTGGTTGGAGGTGATCCAACCGGGCTGTGTGGCGACGATACCATACTCACCGTAGGCGAGGAAATTGCCGCGCTGGGCCTTGCCCTTCATGCGGCCACGCATCTGCTTGCGGTGCTTGACTCTCTTCGGCATCAGCATGTCTTATTTCCCTCCTTCGCTCCGCTGATTTCTGTCATTGCGCTCGCCGCGGTCATTGCGGTCGTTGCGCCTGCGGCCGTCGAAGCCGCCGCGACGGCGGTTCTCGCGCGGCACGGGCAAATCGGTGGAGCCGATCAGCTTGCCGTCCTTGCTCAGGACCTGTCCCTTGTAGATCCACACCTTGATGCCGATGCGGCCGTAGGTGGTCTTCGCCTCGGCAAAGCCGTAGTCGATGTTCGCGCGCAGGGTCTGCAGCGGGATGGAACCCTCATGGTAGCCCTCGGAACGCGCGATGTCGGCGCCGCCCAGGCGTCCGGACGCGGTGGTCTTGATGCCCTTCGCGCCGGCCTTCATCGCGCGGCCGATGGTCTGCTTCATGGCACGGCGGAAGGAGATGCGCTTTTCGAGCTGCTGGGCGATGTTCTCGGCGACCAGCTGGGCGTCGGTGTCGGGGTTCTTGATCTCGATGATGTCCAGGTTCACGGACTTGCCGCAGAACTTTTCGATCTCCTTCTTCAGGGCCTCGACGTTCGCGCCCGCCTTGCCGATGATGACGCCGGGCTTGGCGGTGTAGATGGTGACGGTGACCTTGGAGGCCGTGCGGGAGATGTCGATGTGGGAAATGCCCGCAGCGTCCAGCTTGGCCTTCAGCATCTTGCGGAGGTTATAGTCCTCGACGAGATTGTTGGAAAAATCTTTCTTCCCGGCGTACCACTTGGTGCTCCAGTCAAGGATGACACCGACGCGAGCGCCATGGGGATTTACTTTCTGACCCATTGTTTAATCCTCCCTCACTTCTGGTCGAGCACGATCGTGATGTGGCTGGTCTTCTTCTTGATCATGTCAGCGCGACCGTGGGAACGCGCCCAATAGCGCTTGAGCGTGGGGCCCTGGTTGGCGTACGCTTCGGCGACAAAGAGGCTTGCGCGGTCCATCTCCAGGTTGTTCTCGGCGTTCGCGATGGCGGAGTTCAGAAGCTTCTCGACCACCGGGGATGCGCTCTTGGGGGTGTATGCGAGGATCGCACGGGCCTGATCCACCTGCTTGTCACGGATCAGATCGAGAACGATCTTGACCTTGCTGGGCGAAATGCGGATGTATTTGGCAGTGGCGCGCGGGCGCTTGTCAGCGTTCGCCTTGCGCGCGGCGGCCTTCTCCTTTACACGAGTTGCCATATCTTCTCTCTCCTTCCGTTACTTGCGGGACGACGCCTTTTCTCCGGCGTGGCCCCTGAAGGTACGGGTGGGGGCAAACTCGCCGAACTTGTGTCCGACCATATCCTCGGTCACATAGACCGGAACGTGCTTGCGGCCGTCATGAACGGCAACCGTGTGCCCGATGAAATCCGGGAAAATGGTAGAGGAACGGGACCAGGTCTTCAGGACCTTCTTCTCGCCCTTGGCGTTCATTTCCTGAACGCGCTTGAGGAGCACGGGCTGGATGTACGGCCCCTTCTTTACGGATCTGCTCATATCTTTTACTCCTCTCGGCTTACTTCTTCTTGGAAGCTCTGTTGACGATCAGCTTGTCGGAATACTTGCGATGCTTGCGGGTCTTGACGCCCTGCGTCTTCTTGCCCCACGGAGACATCGGAGCGGGCATGCCGACCGGGGAACGGCCTTCGCCGCCGCCGTGCGGATGGTCCACAGGGTTCATGACGACGCCGCGAACGTGCGGGCGAACGCCCATGTGGCGCTTGCGGCCGGCCTTGCCGACGCGCACGTTGGAGTGATCGGAATTGCCCACGGTGCCGATGGTGGCGCGGGCGTTCAGGGAAACCTTGCGCACCTCGCCGGAGGGCAGGCGGATCTGGGCGGTGCCGTTCTCCTTGGCCATGACTTGGGCGGCGGTGCCGGCGGAGCGGACCATCTGGCCGCCGCGGCCGACCTTGATCTCGATGTTGTGGATCAGGGTGCC